>CANJJY010000040.1 GCA_947474445.1 Oligoflexaceae bacterium | reverse complement strand
GAACGCGTCCACTCTTGATTGTGAGAACAGAGGTCGGCGATCAAGAGGAAACCCTGCTCACGCAGGAGCTGCCTGACCTGCTGAAAGGCCTGCAGGGGAGAGGGAAGGTGATGAAGAACCATATTCAAGACCACTCCGTCTAGATCAGAGGAGTGGGGATGATAAGCTTCCAGCGAACTACGAATAAAAGTGATCTTATCCTTCACCGTCAGCTTGTTCTTGGTGAAGGCCAGCATCTCTTCGGAACTATCTAAGGCGAGCAGACTATCGAAGCGCTTGGCTAGTTCGCTCAGCAGTTCTCCCTGACCCGGACCGACTTCCATGACGCGACTGCTGCGGGGCAGATCGATGAGATCCAGCATCTCTCTCAGGTTCGGCAGGTACTGACTCAATTCGCAAAGCATGCCCTGATTTTCTTCGAACTTGTCGACGTTGCGTTCGAAGTAAAGCCGCGATTGAGACGAACGGTCCTCATAGACACCCTGAATGCGCTCCGCGTAAGCGGGACTCAAGGGCAGTTCGCCTATCGTCGCCAAGAGACTAGCGAGAAAATCCGAGAATTCCGTGCCGCTCTTGACGAGGGCCTGTCGATAGAAAATGCTGTTCCCCTCGCGTCGCGTTACTACCAAACCGGCCTTTGCTAAAACCTTGAGGTGATGGCTCATACCAGGCTGCGGCATGGAAAATATCGCGGCGAGTTCTTGAACGCCAAAAGAATCACTGCGGAGTACGCGCATGATATCGAGCCGCAAGGGATCGGCTGCCGCTTTGCACAGAGCCGCCAGTTGGCTGCTCACCAGGGCAAGGGAAGTCCGCTTGAGGTCGTGTTGGGAGGCCAGAGCATCCACGCGCAAAAGTCCTTTTGGAAAATGACAGTTTCGATCCTACAAGCTTATCGGCACGAAGGCAAATCTATATTAATATTTTTATATATACAAAGATATTTATGCTATTAAATATCTGTTATCATTGTTTTATATGGGCTATTTGGCAGGGGCGCGTTTCGCCTTTTTCAGCTGGATTTCGCATCCAGGGGTTTGATCAGGAGCCACTCACACCTACGCTTGAGGAGTCGGCCGCATGTTAGGTTTTCCTAAAAATATCTGGATTCTGGTGCTTGCCTCGCCTCTCTCGACGGCGGTGAGTTCGGTCATGATCCTCGCCGGGAGTCTCTTAGCGCGCTCGATTGCCCCCGAGCCCCAGTGGGCGACCCTGCCCATGGCTTTCTTAGTCGTGGGAATGGCGGCTGCCGTCGTCCCTGCGATCCTGTTCATGAAGCGCTATGGTCGCCGCGCGGGTCACCTCCTCGGGATCAGCGCAGCTTTTACCGGGTCAATGCTGGCAGTCACCGCAGCGCTCACGCAAACCTTTCTCCTGCTTCTCGCGAGTTCATTCTGCTTTGGTATCAGCCAGGCCTTCGTTCAGCAGTATCGCTTTGCGGCGATCGAGAGTCTCGAGGATCAGGCCAAGACTCCTCTCGTCCTGTCCTGGTTGATGATCAGCGGCATTGTCGCAGCCTTTATCGGACCCGAAATAGCTGTAGCAGGCAAAGATTGGCTGCCGCATGCCTATGCCGGTTCCTTTCTCCTGCTCGCCGGTTTCAACGCGACGGCTTTTCTCGTGATGCGTAATTTCAAGAATCCACCCGTCCGCGAGGAAGCCTTGGCAGGCGAACGGCGACCTTTGTCTTCGATCGTAGGGCAGCCGCTCTTTTTGCTAGCCTTGGCAGCAGCCGCCGTCGGCAATGGCGTCATGAGCTTTGTCATGACGGCGACGCCGCTGAGTATGCACGACATCGATGGGCTCGATCTGGTCCACACCAAGCATGTGATTCAAAGCCACATCATGGCGATGTTTGCGCCCTCTTTCATCATGAGCTTTCTGATCCGTCGATTTAATCTCGCGCCCGTCCTGTTTTTAGGGGCTAGCATCTACGTCGCCACACTGCTAATCGCACGCACTGGGCATGAGGTCTTGCACTACTGGTGGGCTCTTGTCTTACTCGGCCTCGGTTGGAATGCACTTTTTCTAGGGGGGACGACTCTCCTTTCGCGCTGCTATGCGCCTCATGAGCGATTCAAGGTGCAAGCCTTCAATGATTTTTCCGTGTTTTTTCTTCAGGCTCTCGCGTCTTTGTCGGCCGGCTGGGTTTTGTTTCGAGGTGGCTGGTCTGCAGTCATTATGATAGCGGCTCCTTTTGTTGGTCTGATCTTTATCCTGTCGGCTCTTTATCTGCTGCGTCAGCTGCGCGGTCGCCCGGGCCGCGAGGCGGCAATTCATACGGAATCATGATCGAACAGGCCCTTTACATGGGCTTTTTTCACTGACAGTCATCTAACTCAGTGTCGTCTTTTCGCTTTTATCCGAATCTTTTCTGCGGAAAGAAGTTTTATCCTGAAATCGACGCTCATCGCACGAGCGCCGCGCTTTTTCTTGCGCCTGCTAAACTCTTTCAATCCTTGCCAGTCTTCTGACTGCTGAGCCGCCAACGCTCCTGGTCTGCTCTTTGCAGAGTATCTGGTATCAGGAAACACTGGAAAAGATACTCCACGAAAGATTTGGAACGATAACTATTAAGGTTGGGATGATCACATGAAGACGACTCTTTTCAAGACCATTTTTCTCCTCATCACGATGATTTTGAGCGCTTCGGCCTGTCGTCAAAAAGACGATACCTCTGAACTCGCCGCCGCTCGCTACCTCGATGTGAATTCAAATTGTGCCTACTGGGCTTCGATCGGTGAGTGCCGCAACAATCCCAACTATATGATCCGTAGCTGTCCCAATGCTTGCGCCAACAACGGTATCATCTATAACCAAGATCTCGATACCAACTGTCCCGCTTGGGCAGCGCGCGGTGAGTGCTCACGCAATCCTTCTTATATGCGCACGCATTGCAGCCAAAGCTGCAGCGGTTTAGGCAAGGTGGTGACCTATCCGGCTCAGTATGCGATCGTCGATGGGCGCCGCTACCCCATTTGCAAAAACCTCAACCAGCGTTTCACTCGCGATTCGATGGGCCGCCTCTGGGGCTGGGAAAACAATGTTTCGTGCCTGCTCGTTCGCTAAGGTGTGAGTCGCCTCTCGTTCGTTCCAACAAGTAGAACCTGTCTCAAAAAGGCGATCTCTTCGTTGCTTGTCAGAAAAAAATCCTCATTTACCGGATGTAAACTCCGGTTTTTTTCTTCCGCGCGCCTTGATATCCCCTTTTTGAGACAGGCTCTAGTAAAAATGCCGGGGTCGATGCGAAGTCAACAGCGCATCGACCCCGGTTTGCTTCTGTCTGGCATTAGCTTTGCAAACCCCAACACTGGCTCGCTCCTTTCCATGGACGAGCCCATCCTTTCGACAAGCATCATATGCCAGAAAATGGGGTCACTGACATGGGTCAAGAGATTCATAGAGCCGCCGACACGACTGAAGACATGCATGAGTTTCTGCGCCATCTGCGGGAGGAAACCGCTCTTCTTATGAGATGGTTTCAAGAGGAACGATTCGCCCACTGCCGCGATGGCTATACGATAGGGCTGGAACTGGAAACGTGGCTGGTCGACCAGAACTTCAGTCCGCTCCCTGAGAATAAGCGCTTTATCGCAGCCATGTCTGATCGCAGGGTGGTCCCTGAGCTCTCCCAGTACAACGCCGAGATCAATGCCGAACCCGCGCTGGTGGGCGCCTCCTGCCTCGAAAGCGTCGCGCATACCTTGAAAAAGACGTGGCAAACCATTCAGGGGCACATGCAGAAGATCGATGGCCATATGTTGACCATCGGCACCTTGCCGACTTTGCGCGATGCGATGCTCGGCATGGACCGCATGTCCGATTCAGAGCGCTATCATGCGCTCAACACCTTTGTGCTCAGCCTCCGTCGCGGTCAACCTATGCACCTCAACATACGGGGACGCGATCATCTGCAGGCGGTACACCACGACATCATGCTCGAAGCCGCGACCACATCCTTTCAGGTCCACCTGCAACCGCCTTATGAGCTGCTGACAGAGACTTTCAACGCTTCTATCTTGAGCTCGGCGGCTTCGGTGGCGATCGCCGCCAACGCACCCTTTCTCTTCGGTTGCGATCTGTGGGACGACACCAGGATTCCCCTCTTTGAACAAGCGGTGTGCCTCCCTGGTTGCGCTCTTCTCGATGGGACGCGGCAGCAGCGGGTCACTTTTGGTGCAGAGTACGTTCAAGACAGTGTGCTCGAGTTGTTTCTCGAGAATGCCCATGGGTATCCGGTCCTTTTGCCGATCGCTTCATCTCGCCCAGCTGAGGACTTTCATCACATCGGCTTACAAAATAGCACGATTTGGCGCTGGAATCGGCCGGTCGTCGGCTTCGGTCTCGACGGGCAACCGAGCCTTCGCGTCGAGCATCGCGTGATGAGTGCCGGGCCCACCATCGACGATATGGTCGCCAATCTCGCTTTTGTCCTCGGGCTGTGTCACACCCTGGCGCAAGAAATTCCTGTTGCGCATCGTTTCATGCCCTTCACCGATGCGCGAGATAATTTCTATGCGGCGGCACGCGATGGCCTCAAGGCTAAGGTCACGTGGGGATCCTGGGGCAAAGGGTTGCTTCAGAATCTGATTTTGGAAAGACTCCTCCCTGCCGCGCGCCAGGGTCTTCTGCAGCTCGGAGTCAGCCGCGACGCGATCGATTATTACCTCGGAGAGATCATAGAAGAACGCGTGACCCATCTGGGGACCGGAGCGGCTTGGCAAAGACAGTGGATCGCGGCTCATGGACGGGACTTTAAAGCTTTGACGCAGACTTACTTCGAAGGGCAGGAATCCGGGCGACCTGTGCATACATGGAAGGTGTGAAAGAGTGTAAAACCCTCCAAAAATTAAACAGTTCGCCTATCGATTACTCGCTATGCTCTATAAATACAGTGAGATAGGGTCAGCGTTGACGAACAAACAGGGTGGACGAGGGGTGTTTCTTAGGAAAATGCCGCGTTTTACTCGTACCTTACCCATCGATCGGCAAAGCTGAAATCGATGGGTTTCGACAATGGCCTATCATGATGTGCCGTATAAATGCGCTCAAACTTCAATAATTACTAGGGTCTACGCCCTGCTCCCGACGGTGCCAGCGATAGGCACGCAACTTGTAATAAGAGGACATAGCGTTGTCGACATCGATGGGAGTGAATCCAACGATTGAGACGCCTAGTTCGAAAAGAACTGAGGTAACAACGCTAGCACTTCCCCCGGGTGCGCAGAGATCCCATGAGACTTTTCGCTGCCCTCACTGTTTAAAAGCAGTGGGGGCAGCACTTTTTTTGAGGAACAAACGCTGTCTTCTTTCAAAACTCAACTCTCCTCGACATCGCGCAAGACTCTCCATAATTCAAGCACTACCCTGATCACGTGCGGCGATTTTCTTTTTAAATCGGAAAGATAGGGCTTCTGTTAAGTCTTTAAAGGAGGATTTACTGATGCCTTTCCTTGATTTGCCTTTTATATCGGTTATTTATATGGAAAGTCAATTGCTAGCAACACGATGAAAAACTCGATAGGAAAGCAAAAGCTGACGATGCCCCCAGCCAAAGCTTGCAATGATTTCCGAGCACTAGCGACTGTGCTCAGCCCCTTAGGGGAGAGGGCACGCAACTTGTAATACTAGGGTATAGCGTGGTGAAGAAGTTCAGGCGCTAGTGTCTTCCCTGCAAATGAAGGCACGACGCTAGGCACCAGGCCCCCCGGGTGCGCAGAAATCCCATGAGAGTTAACTGCTGCCTCTTCCGTTGATTCATCGGAAGAGGCAGCACCTTTTTGGGCCATCCTCCTCCTCATTCACTTCCTTGAGATCTGATGTGTGAACGCATGGCTCTGGTAGCTGTGACCCTCGCTTGGGTTTTGCGATAAGCGATCAATAAGAATTGAACATTTTGCGCTAGTGAGTCGTCATGAGAGAGCTTTGCGGCGCCTTTTCTTTAAGCGGAAGAAATGAGCCCTTGAATTTTGGCAGCTTAGAAAAAGTTCAATCGCGCCTCAAGCGCAGGTCTCGTTCGTCTTGTCACTTGGGAAAGCATTATTTAAGAGCAAAGACATATACTTATGATGTGGTCTTGACCTTGCAATGATGTCGATACGCAGATGACATCAAGTTTAAAGAGTGTGGAACATCAAACTCCATCATCAACGCATCTCACATTGGGGAAGAACGATGAAAATAGCCATCGTCATCTTTATGAGTCTAGCTTTCACATCTTCGCTCTCTCAAGTGGCTTGCCAACAGGCTCTGAAAAAAAATGAGACATCTGAAGCGATGGAATCTTCCGATTCTACCGTATCGGCGTCATCTGAAATCAGTGATATGTCGGTTGAAACGGTAACGATGGTGATCGCTGAAGACGACGATGGAGTTTCAGAATCCAAGCTTGAAGTCCAGAAGGTGATAGGAGTCGAACTTTCGCAAGCGGGTCGCAGAATCTGTGCGGACGAAAGATCTCTGACGCAGTTTTCCACCGAGATGGCTGTCATCTGCGCCAATGGTCAACCGACCACTTTGTTTGCCGAGCTGATAGCAAATGCCCAGCAATCAGGAGGAGCGGTTCGTGAGCCCCTCGTGATCAAGTCGGAAAGCATCAATGAAGTAAGTCATTTCATTATGGCGACATCGATCCTCGTCGATGTCGAGCTCGAAGCAGCACTGCTTAAACGAACTGATCTGAACACCTCCGATCTCGCGCAGGATGGAGTCAAGCTCAAGGAAACCCAAGTCGCTGCCACACCTGCCGATGGATTCAAGAGCCTCGGCACTTACGAGGTGCGGGAAGAAACCTCGGTTCGCTTCGGTCTGGCGACCATCGACGACAAGAGGATTATCACGCGCGAGTTCGTGCCGCTGACATCATCTAGCCTGATCGCCGTGTATTCCTCTCTCAAGGCGGATGCGCCCGACAATGCGAACAATATACTTTTTAATAAAATCTCGTTTTGGATAAAAGACGGCAAGACTACGCGCATTCTCACGGTAAGCCAGAGCAAGGTCAACGATCGCGGACAGGCTGAGACAGCGGAGAAGGCGGCACGCAACATGGTCAACCAGGTGATGGCGCATACTGTCAAGGTCTTGACTGCTGCACCGCAGCCAGCCGCTCCCTAAGCAAACGCGAGCCGCGCGAGTTCTTTCCTCAATGATGCAAGCCAACTAGAAATGATTCCGGCCGGTCCTTTCACGCGCCAGCTTGGTCGATAATGTCATGACGTAGGCAAGTCGCGACCTTTTCGAGGCTTCCGCTGATGAAAGTCTGAATCAGTGATGGACCGAGCTCGAACCTTGCTTATAATCAGACGCGAACTTTTTCATCCGTCTGTTCTCTAAGCAAAGAAGGCTCCATGAAACGAGAGGAAAAACTGATATGACAAAAAAAATTGCCGTGATCGTCGGAAGTCTCCGGAAAGAATCATTGAACCGAAAAATGGCCCATGAGCTCATCTCTTTGGCGCCCCCAAACTTGGCCATGGAAATAGTTGAGATCGGGCAGATGCCCCTCTATAATCAAGATCTCGATCAAGATCCCCCGACCGCTTGGAAAGAATTTAAAGAACGTATGAAGGGAATGGATGGCGTTTTGTTTGTGACCCCAGAATACAATCGATCGGTTCCCTCGGTATTAAAAAATGCTATCGACGTCGGCTCGCGGCCATACGGGCAAAGCATTTGGGATAAAAAGCCTGCGGCTGTCATGAGTGTATCTCCCAGCGCCTTGGGCGGCTTTGGTGCAAACCACCATCTGCGGCAATCTCTCGTCTTCTTAAACGTTCCCACCATGCAGCAACCCGAGGCTTATATCGGCGGAGCAGCCCAGCTTTTTGACGACAAGGGCAAGCTGAACAATGATTCGACGCGGGAATTCGTCCGCAAATTTATGCAGGCCTATGGGGAGTGGGTCGAGCGGCAGACACCTTCGCCTCGCTGAGAGAAAGCCAGATAATGAAGAGTCAGACAAAAGAGAGAAGGCGCCTCGCACTCGTGCTATCGGGAGGCGGCGCACGCGGAGCGTATCAAGCAGGCGTCGTGAAAGCGCTGGCCGAACTCTGTCAGGCGGCAGAGGGAGGCGCCTCGAGTTCTTTCCGCATCATCACAGGCGTCAGTGCCGGCGCCATCAACGCCGCTTTCCTTGCCGCCAACATCGAAGACTTTCATGCCACCAGCTGCAGATTGGCGACATTCTGGGAAGACATAAGGCTCGAAGATGTATTTCGCACCGATTTGCCTTCCTTGAGTTCGATCGGATGGAAGTGGATGAGCGATGTGATAGGCGGTGGAGCCCTGAACATAAATCGTGCGCAATCCCTCTTGGATACATCCCCTTTGATCGAATTCCTTCGAAAAAATATCGACTTCAAAAAGATCGAACAGAATATTCAAGGTGGACTCCTCGACGCTCTCGCGGTCTCCGCTACCGACTATGGGACGGCTGAAAATGTGACATTCGTCGCGGCAGGGTCCCCCTTTAAACCCTGGCACAGGGCCAGGCGCATCAGCGAAAAGACGATGATCAGTCTCGAGCACGTCTGTGGCTCGGCCGCGATCCCCTTATTTTTCTCTCCCGTCCTCGTGGGAGATCGGTATTTCGGCGATGGTTGTCTTCGAAATATGGCACCTCTCAGCCCGGCGATTCATCTCGAGGCTGATGCGATTATCGTCGTCGGGGTGCAGCATGCGCCGCACAGTCCCACCGACCAGGTTGAACCGCATCTGGACCGTCCCCCGAGCATCGCCCGCATTCTCAGTGTCCTGCTGAATTCTGTCATGATGGACGGGACGGCCAGCGATATCGAACGGCTCAAGCGCATCAATCGTACCTTGAGTCTCATCCCGGAGGACAAACGCGAGGAACATACCTTGCGCCGCATCGATTGCTTTGAAATCAGTCCCTCTCAACGCTTGAGCGATATAGCCTTTCAAGAATTTAGCCGGCTGCCGCGTGCGGTGCGCTATCTCCTCCGTGGGCTTGGCTCCGAAGATGATACGGGCGACCTCGTCAGCTACCTCCTGTTTGATCCCAACTACTGCAGGCGTTTGGTGGCGCTCGGATACAAAGATGGGCAGCAGCAAAAAGAGCAAGTGCTGGCTTTCTTGAGAGGCGCAGAAAGCGAGTCGGGAGAAATACCCTGAGGCCCTTGGGAAGAAGCTACCCATAGGAAAGGTGGCCTCAGATCGGCACTGTGAAAAAGCGAGGAATTCAGCTACACCAATCCAAAGTGCGTTGACTGCACAGTCTGTACGAGGTGTCTAAAAGTGGTAGCAAAGTCCGGCAATAAATTTGATCAAGATCTTCAGTTTCTTATGCACTGCCTCAAAGAAGTTCTCGATGAGCTTGGTCATAAGGACCTGCTTGCGAGTATTCCCTGGTTGGGAGATGAGAGCACGCGCGAAGCGATTCAAGACTTTGCTGCGCCTGTCCGCCTTGTCCAGCTCCTTTCCATCTCTTTTCAGCTCTTAAATATGGTTGAGGAGAATACCAATGTCCAAAATCGCCGTAGCCAGCAGGCGGACGGTCATCTCGAGGACGAGAGCGGCCTTTGGCCTTGGGCCTTCCAGAAGCTGAAAGCGCAGGGTTTTGCTGAGGAAACGATCCGACGCTCCATCGCGCAGCTGCATGTCGAGCCCGTGCTGACGGCGCATCCGACCGAAGCCAAACGCGCCACCGTGCTCGAACATCATCGCGATCTCTATATGCAGCTTGTGAAGCGCGAAAATCAGATGTGGACGCCCGTCGAGCAGCAGTGGCTTAAAAACGATATCAAGACGATTTTGGAAAGACTCTGGCGCACGGGGGAGATTTACTTGCAAAGGCCCGACGTGCCGGCTGAATTGCGCAACGTCATGCATTATCTGAAAAATGTGTTTCCGGAAGTCTTGCCTTGGCTCGACAGTCGCTTTGAAACCGCCTGGCAGGAAGCTGGCTTTGCCCAAAAACCTCATTATATCAAAAATGAATACCCGCGTTTTGTCCTCGGGACCTGGGTCGGGGGCGATAGGGATGGTCATCCCCTGGTGACGGCCACGATCACCGCCGAGACCCTGAAAAGCCTTCGCCTGAATGCCTTGATCGTCCTGAGGCACAAGCTGGTCGATCTCGCTAAGAAACTCAGCATATCCGATCAGGTGCAAGCTCCCCCCGCGGTCCTCACGCGAAAGCTCGAGGCCTATCGCGCAGGTAATCCAAGCTGCTATCAGGATGCTTTTGCGCGTAACGCGGGAGAATCCTGGCGCGTGCTCGTCAACATTATGATCGATCGACTCCCTATCGAAGTCGTGCGCGATCATGCGACGCAACTCGATGACCGAGATTATTGCTACCGTCAGCCAGCCGATCTGATGGAAGATTTTCAGGTCCTCTACGATGCTCTGGAAGAAATAGGCGCTGATCGCCTCGCTCACAATGAACTGAAGATGGCCGTTCGCACCCTGCAGACCTTTGGCTTTCATACGGCTCGCCTCGATATCCGGCAAAACAGTCAGTTCCACGATCAGGCGCTCGCGCAACTCATGCAGACGGCCGGCATCGAAGGAGCGGCGCAGTATCCCGAATGGACTCCGGCCCAGAAAGCCGCTTTTGTGCGCGCGGAAATGAATACTCTCAGGCCTCTGTCGCTTCCGCAGCAGGAACAGAGCGGAGCGGCCAAGGCCGTCCTCGATTGCTATGTGGCGGTCCGCTCCTACGTGAGCACCTATGGCTACGATGGCATCGGTTCTTTGATCGTGAGCATGACCCATGCGGCGAGCGATTTGTTTTCAGTTTACCTTTTGGCCAGAGAAGCCGGCTTGATGCTGAGGCAGGATCAGAATCTCGTCTGTCCGATTCCCGTCGTGCCCTTGTTTGAAACCATCGATGATTTGAAATCCAGCGTCGCCGTCATGGATGAATTCCTCGCTCATCCGATCACCAGGGCCAGCCTCGCTCATCAGAAGCGAGAGGGACGCCGTCCCCTGCAGCAGGTGATGATAGGCTATAGCGATAGCTCTAAAGATGGTGGGATCATCGCCAGCCAATGGCATCTCTATCTCGCGCAGAAAGAGCTTCAGGCCGTGGCTGATCGCTACGACGTTGACCTCTGCTTTTTTCATGGCCGCGGCGGAACCGTGAGTCGCGGAGCAGGACCGGTGCATCGCTTCCTCGAAGCTTTGCCGAAGGGAGCTTTAAACGGTACCTTTCGCATGACCGAACAGGGCGAGACGATCGCGCGCAAGTATGCAAACTTTGCGACGGCTGTTTACAACATGGAACTGATCCTGGCCAGCGTTATGGCTGAGACCCTCGGCAATCCTTACAAATCAAGCGACGATGCGGCGATGAGCGAGGTCATGAGTGAGCTCAGTGCGACGAGTCAAAAGACTTATCAGGCCTTGATCCATGATCCTGACTTTATGAAATTCTATCGTCAGGCTACCCCGATTGATGTCTTGGAGCATTCCCGCATCGGGAGTCGTCCACCTAAGCGTTCGGGCAAAGCTTCATTGGAAGATTTGCGGGCAATCCCTTGGGTGTTCAGTTGGAATCAAGCGCGTTATTATCTGCCCAGTTGGTATGGGGTGGGCACCGCTCTCAGCGACTTAGAAACCGATCGGCCCGACGTGTTTCGTCGTCTTTGCCTCGAACTCTCTCAGTATCATCAGCTGCGCTATATTCTCTATAACGTCGAGACGACAGTCGCTTCGGCTAACAGGGAGATTATGGGGTGGTATGCAGATATGGTCGAAGACCAAGTCCTACGGGCTTCGTTCATGACGAGGATAGAAGGCGAATACAAACTCACTCAGCTGATGCTGCAGAAGCTGTTTGGTGCGCCTATCGAAGAGCGACGCCCCCATGTGATTAAAACCATTAGTCTGCGCGAACAGAGCCTGCGGACCCTGCATCGCTTGCAGATCGCGCAGATCAAGAAGTGGCGCCTGACGACGCCGGGGACTGAGGAGTCGGAAGCGATCCTGGATCAACTGCTGCTGACCATCAACGCGATCGCCGGGGGCATGCGCAATACAGGCTGAAGGTGGAGCCCATGTGAGGCTAGGGCCCGACGAGTGTGCCACTATTGTAGGGAGGAGCCTGCAGGAGGGACAAGTCACGGGACTTCCTCCTTATTCAGTAGGGTCGCGAAAAGGCGAGAGCGCAAGAAGGGATAAGGAATTTTACAGAGTGCTCTTTATTTTTATGATCCCTTCGATACCAGCTTGACCCCCCACCTCCTGCTCATGTAACACATGCACTCCTTGGGCTTTCGTCGCTAGCCCTCCTCACCCGTGCAGGAGTTTTCGTATGATTTCTTATCTTGGCGTATCCGTTGATGAACTCGTTCAGGCTTTCGAAGCTTCCTTGGCTTTCACTGACGACCGCGAAGGCCGCAGCCTGGAAGAGCCGATCAGCTTCGAAGAGACCAGCGAAGAAGACGAAGACGAAGAGAGTCTCGAAGCCAGCGAAAGCGATGAAGAAGCTTTCGATGAAGAAGATGAAGACGAAGACCTGACCGATATATTTGTTGATGACTCGGGCCTTCTGCACTCCTACGGTCCTACCGTGCCAGCTGCTGCAGAATACGCGATTGAGTTCATGACGGACTACATCATCGCCGATGACATCGACGAGAGCTGGTTGACTTTGGATCAAGCGCGCGGCGCCCTACTCGCCTTGAAAATCGTTTTGCCCACCCTCGAAGAAATTCCCGAAGTTGAATGCGCCTATAGCTTCACCATCGGTCGCGATGAGCAAACGGGTCTGCCCAATTCCGTGAAAATGGAACCAGTCAGCGTTGAAGCAGCTGTTGAATCCTTCACGCGTTCAGCGACTGCTTACGAAGGCGTCGTTAAAGACAGCACTATTTTGGTCAACCTGTTCGAAGCGAACGGTGTTCCCCAAGAAGAGTTCGAAGTTTTGGTTGATGTGATGTCAGAAGCCATCTTCGCTCTTGCCGATGAGCAGTGTGCCATCGTTCTCGACGTGAAGGCATTTGTCGAAGCTCTGTCTGCTGTGAAGGCCAATCCCAATCGTTTGGAACTGGTCGATCAAGACGATAGCCATACTGGCCATCAGCACTAAGCTCCTCGCAAGAGATAGCAAAAACGCCTCGCCTCGCAGCGAGGCTTTTTTTGGTCCTCTCGCGAAGAGGATTCGCCTTCTCTCTTTCGTGAAATAATAGTCCATATAAACAAAAGGGCGAAAAAAGCATCGTCTTTGTCTTTTGGCGACCGATTGAAGTAGTTTCAACTGCGAGACTGCTCTATCAGGGGTCATGATGAAGAAACCTATGCATGTCATCAGTCTGGTCTGCATTTTTTTTCTCTATGCAGGGCTCGTGCTTTTCGGAGTAGCTCACCACGAGCCCTGGTTTGACGAGGCACAAGCTTGGTTGCTCAGTCGCGACTCTCAGCCTTGGGATCTCTTCAATCACTATCTGCGCTACGAGGGTACACCCGGCCTCTGGCATCTGATCCTCGGATTGGCCGCCAAGTCTGGTGGGACCTATGCGAGCATGAATCTCATTGGTGCGGTTTGCGCTATGGTGGGAGTCTTGATTTTTCTCATCTATGCGCCTTTTCCCCTATTCTTTAAAATCATTTTTCCCTTTTCCTACTTCATGTTCTACCAGTATGCCGTGGTTGCGCGCAGCTATGTGCTGATGCCCGCCCTCTTGTTTTCTATCGCCGCTCTCTATCGTCGACGCTTCAACCATCTGTGGGCCTATGCCCTCCTACTCGCTCTCCTCAGTAATCTTTCGATTCACGGGCTGATCATCAGCTTTTCTCTCGCCTGTCTCGATCTCTTCCATCTTTGGCCGCAGCGCAAGCAGATCCTCTCCCAGCCGTCCTTAAAATGGACGCTGATGTTTGCCTACGGCTTAGTCCTCGCGGCGGGACTACTTGCGATCTGGCAGGTGCGTTTTCCGTCTGACCATGCGTTTGTGCAACCCAAAGCTTCCTATAGCTTTCGCTTTGTGCGGGGGATCACTGGAAAATTCCTCGTGCGCGCCTTCACCGAACGACCTTGGCTCAGCTATTTGATCGGTGGGATCAGCCTCTGGCACTTCTGGAAGACGCGGACCCTGAGTCTTTTTCTCCTACCCTTTATTCTCATCGGTCATCTGTTTGCCCTGGCCTATGCTAAC
This sequence comes from Oligoflexaceae bacterium, assembly GCA_947474445.1. Lineage (GTDB taxonomy): Bacteria > Bdellovibrionota_B > Oligoflexia > Oligoflexales > Oligoflexaceae > Oligoflexus. The sequence continues at coordinate 3,098 of CANJJY010000040.1, read as the reverse complement.
GTTTGGCATGAGGGTATTATTTTTCTACTTTGGGTTTTTTGCTTATGGATCAGCCTCGAAAGAAGTAAGGATGAACCGGTCCTCGCGAGCGATGAGGATGATCATGACTCCTATCAGATACAGCTCCCTCCCTGGCATCGCATGCTCGTCCTGTTAGGACTTCTCATCGTCCTCGCTATTCAACTCGAATGGAGCTACAAAGCTTTTCGTAACGACCTGAAATCTAACTACTCTGCTGCCGAAGAGGTCGCGGTCTATCTCAAAAAACATGCAGCGCTGCATCACACGATCTATGCAACGGGATTTCATTCGATAGCCATCCTTCCCTATTTTGAAAAGAATATTTTTTCCAATTATGGTTACTCTCACCAGTTCGCTTTTTGGGATTGGTCGCTTAAAAACGATATGGTGGACGATTTGGAATGCATCGTCCTGCAAAGGCCAGAAGTCATCGTGCTCGGAATTAAAACTCGTTTCGTCAGCGCGGCTCCTGAGATACCCGGATATGTGGCAAGGAAGTTTACTGGCTACCTCTACTGGAAAAGTCGCACCTTGGAAGAAGACTCGTATGTTGTCTACGAACGAATGAAACATCGACTGCAGGTAGTCGAAAGCTGCGGAAAAGAGTTCCTACAAAATACCTGGCCCTGATCGATTGGCAAAGAGTCTGGGCGCAGCGATCTGAAACATACGCAGCCTCATTGATTGAGAATTGAAAAAGATACATCAGCCCGAAGTCATATTTCGGGCCTGTGTTTTATCACGTCAAAACCAAGAGGTAGATATCTATGGAAAATACGAAAAAGCGCATCGGCATCATTGGCGCCGGACCAGCGGGCCTGACTGCCGCGTACCTTCTTCGCAAGAAAGGTTGGGATGTCGTCGTCTGCGAAGCTGACCCCGAGTATGTGGGCGGCATTTCTCGTACGGTGCACTATAAGGGATATAGCTTTGATATAGGCGGACACCGTTTTTTTTCAAAATCCAAAGAAGTCGAAGAGCTCTGGTCTGAGCTCCTGCCTAACGATATGCTCGAACGGCCCCGACTGTCGCGTATCTATTACAACGGAAAGTACTTTTCCTATCCTCTGAAAGCCTTTGATGCCCTGAGCAAACTCGGCGTCGTTCAATCTGTTCTTTGTGTCCTGTCTTATCTCAAAGCGCGCGTGATACCGGTTCGGGATCCGAAGAATTTTGAGGATTGGACCAGCAATCAGTTTGGGAAGCGGCTCTTTAATATTTTCTTTAGGACCTATACGGAGAAAGTCTGGGGGATGAGCTGTCGAGACATCTCTGCCGACTGGGCTGCCCAGCGCATCAAGGGCTTATCGCTCGGCCGTGCGATTGTCAATTCCTTCAAGCCGCAGAAACGAACGAGTGATGGACCGGTGATCAAGACTCTGATCGACTCCTTCCGCTATCCAAGGAAAGGGCCTGGTATGCTCTGGGATGAGTGTGCTAAGAGGGTGAGAGACATGGATGGGCATATCCTGATGGGTCAGACCGTAGTCGGTCTCAATCACAAAGGCGATGGGAAGTGGGAAATTGTTCATCGGGATAAGGATGGGCACGAAATGCTGCAAGTCGTTGATGAAGTCATTTCTTCAGCGCCTTTGCGCGAACTCGCCATGAGTCTGACGCCTCCCGTGAGTGAGTGGGCCCGCGGTGCAGCCTTAAACCTGAAATATCGCGATTTTATTACAGTCGTTTTGATCATGAAGGACCAAGGGCAATTCGACGATAATTGGATCTATATCCATGATCCAAAGGTCAAAGTCGGTCGGATCCAAAACTTCAAGAGCTGGTCGCCGGAGATGGTGCCTGACCCCGAGATGTCCTGCTATGGACTCGAGTACTTTTGCTTTGAAGGAGATGGCCTCTGGAACGCCCGCGATGAAGATCTCATCCAAATGGCCAAAGCCGAGTTTATGCAGATAGGTTTGGCGAAGAAAGACAAGTTTGTCGATGCCTGCGTCGTCCGGCAACCTAAAGCATATCCTGTCTACGACGATGCCTATGCTCAGAACGTAGAGGCCTTGAGGCGCGACTTGAAGAATAAGTTTCCCACCTTGCATATGATCGGTCGGAATGGAATGCACAAGTACAACAATCAAGATCATGCGATGATGACCGCTATGCTTTGTGTAGAGAACATCGTAGCCGGTCGAGAACTTTATGATCTCTGGCAGGTGAATGAGGATGCAATCTACCATGAAGCAGGCCATGCAGGGGTTGAGAAAGCGCTTTCGAGCGGCCTCCGCGCCGTCCCTATCCGTCGCCGTACCGCCTAGCTTGGACCACGACTTCAAGTATGAATCCGGGTCATCAGGAGGGGTCGTCCAGGCTGATTCTGCCCGGGACGACCCTCGTCCTGGTCCATCGTTTCTTTCCTTCGTGAGGCGGCGCTGGGGTGAAGCCGCCCAGACCTCATGGCACAGGGTTCGCTGCTATAGATTTCTGACTCTCTTTCTTTTTCTGCTCGCTCTTCTCGTCACGAGCTTTAAGGATAAATTCAATTTTGTGGTGTCCGATGGGCGAGGTTACTACGTCTATCTCCCTTCGCTCGTCATCGATGGCGACCTGGACTTTTCGAATCAAATCCGAGAACACTGGGATAAGGACTTTCATCCGGCGCGATTAGAAGATTTGACTCCGAAGGGATACGTGCGCAACCGCTATACGATCGCCTTCGCGATGACTCTGGCTCCTGCCTTCTTGCTGAGTCACTCTGCTTCGATCGTGCTATCTGCGATCAGCGGGGCCAAGATATTTGCGCCTGATGGCTATACGATTCTCTATCAACTTCTGTGCTCAGCTTTCATCATGAGCTTGGGCTACGGCATACTCGTCAGGGTAGACCGCATTCTTGCCGAGCGCTTGAAGCTCCCACCACCGGCTGTGCTGGGCGGTGTCCTGTTCGCCAGTCTCGGGAGTCCCTTTCTTTACTATTGGTTTCGCGAGCCCTTCATGGTGCACGTTCTCTCTAGCTTCTGGGTCACCTGCGCTCTCTGGAGCATCCATCGCCTCAGCTCAGATAGGAGTGAATCTAAAAGCAAGAAGAGCTTCATCCTCCAGCTGTGCGGATTTTTCGGGGCGCT
>CANJJY010000039.1 GCA_947474445.1 Oligoflexaceae bacterium | reverse complement strand
TCTTATCCTTTTGGTGGCACCGCGATGGTCCGAGTGCTTGAATGTCTGGGAATCATGGTCTTCGTTGGTCTGGCCGGAGCTGCTTTCAGACAGCTTCTCCAGCCTCTGACCCTTGACGCTCTATGTTTTAGCCTTTTCGCTCTTCCTCTCGCTTACTTCGCTGCGGATCTATTGAGCGGTTTGATTCACTGGGTTTGTGACTCCTTTGGCTGTGGGGCGACACCTATCTGGGGACCACTGCTGGTCGCTCCTTTTCGCCGTCATCATCACTCGCCGCTGCAGATCACCCAGATTTCTCTGGCCGAAAATCTGGGTTCGTCGGCCATTGCCGGTTCTCTCGTCCTAGGATTCACCCTGCCCCCGCCGGCTGGATCGCTCGCGGGTACCCAAGCCTTCTTCTGGCATCTTTGGCTTTGGTTTATTGTCTTTGGTGTTGTATCTAATCTTTTTCATCGTTGGTCGCACCTTCCGGCCGCCCATAAGCCCCATTGGATGCAGGTCCTGCAGCGGTGGGGATTGATTTTGAATAGCCAAGAGCACCTGCGTCACCATCAGCGGCCCTATCGCATCAACTACTGTATTCTCTGCGGCTGGGCCAATGCCTTGACTAATCGTGTGCCTTGGAGTCGTCTTGAATCCGCTTTGGCTTTACTCGGCATCAAAACCAATTTTGACTGAAAGGGGTGAAGTGAAAACGCCATTCTATAACAAACTCGCCTACATCGGACTTTATCTGGCTATCCTCTGCCTTTTGTCTGTCATAGCCTTTCATTTTCCCGAGTATCTCTCGAACCCACGCCTGCGGAATGCCTATAACGTCGATGTTTTGCGCATCGTCCTCTATTGCAGCATCTACTTGGCCTTCGCCTGCGGCGGCGTGGCTTTGCTTTTCAGCGATAAGAAAATGATGGCTCTTGCCGTCCTAGGGGTGACGGCGACAGCCACTATTCTATGCGGCTCGGCCGTGACCGTGACGATACCGATTCAGCAAAAGCCGCTCTACTTCAGTCTGGATTTGATCATTCTCGACCTGCTGCTGATGTCGCTTTTATTTGTGCCGCTGGAAAGAATCTTCTATCTGAGGAGACAAGGCCTTCTGAGGGACGGAATCAAAACGGATCTCAGTCATTACGGGCTTAACCACCTCTTGATGGGAGGAGTCTTTCTTCTGCTCGCGTGGCCGGGGAATTTGATCCATCGCTATGTCTTTGCCAACAGCATTCCCCAACTCGTGCAGCAACTGCCGCTGTGGGCTCAGGTGCTCCTCATTCTTTTCGTCGCGGACTTTGCCCAATACTGGATCCATCGCCTCTTTCATCGACACAAGCGCCTGTGGCAGTTTCACAAGATCCATCACTCGACAAGGCATATGGATTGGCTGGCGAGCTCGCGCCTGCATATCGTCGACGTCATCATCACGCGCGGCTTCAGCTATATTCCCATCGTCTGCCTGGGATTTTCCGAACAGGCGGTAGAGACCTATCTGCCGATCGTCGCCGTGCAAGCTCTGTTTGTTCACAGCAACACCCGCTTTCATTTCGGGCCGCTCCGCTTTATCCTCACCACCCCTATCGTTCACCACTGGCACCACAGCAGCGATCCCAAAGCTCTCGATAAGAATTTTGCTGTGACCTTTTCATTTATCGACGTGATGTTTGGCACCTTCTACTGTCCGCGGGTTTGGCCTGAGACCTATGGGCTGTATCAGGAGGAGATTTCGGACAGCTTTGTGAAGCAGCTGCTTTATCCTTTTGTGGATCAATTCCGCAAAGTCCACTTATCTTAATCGTCTCTGGTGACTGGCTAGAATCCCCAACGCACTTCAGCAAATCCACTGCTCAAAGCCCGCAGGCGACCAAAAAAGCTCGCTTGCCGTCCCCGGTACACTTCGCCACCGATGCTGGCCTTCAAATGATCATTCACCGCATAGGTGATCTTGGGTCGGGTGAGTGAGCTAAAAACGGGCTGCCATTCGACGTAGGCGACTTCGGCTTCGAGCGTCTGACTGAGCAGCTTGAGGCTCGGACGCAGCGAGTACCCATACTGATCAGCGGCCAACTGATTGCTCGTCACCTGATTGAAGCGCGCCAGCGTCGCTTCGAGAGGAGCCGTGTAAGAAGCGAGGTCCTGGTAGTGCTCGACGTGCTTATAGAGAGCCTGGAGGTTGATGTTGAAATCTTCCCAGGGACTGCGTTCGACGCCGAGAACGAGAAAGGTCTCAGGGTTTTGCAGGGTCGGGTCCTTCCCATCTCTGTCGTCACTCGTGCGATACGCAATTTCACCCCGGAGGCCCCACGCGCCGATGGTGCTAGCGAAATCAGCGCCCCAGGCCCGGATCGGGGAGAAATTGAGGGCGAGATCCACACCGCTCGCATCAGCTGCGCGGAGGGCGATGTCTGGGGTCTTACTATAGCCTTGAAAATAGCTGAGCGACCAATCAATCGCCCCTCCGCTGCGATCGACCTTGAGCCCCCATTGCTTTTCGGGGGTGTCTGGCTCTTCGGTGCCGAGCCGAATGCCGGGCTGCTCAGGCAGGGGATAGCGCGGAGAACGCCACTCGGGAGTCCAAAGCGCGATGAGGCGCAGCTCGTCAAAATTAATGGCGATCTGAGCCGAGCCGATGCCTTCCAATTGATCTTCATCATTGATGGTAGCGCGCCGGAAGTCGCGGACCGAAAATTGATCCGTGGGATTCACCTTGTCCGCTCGACCCCAGACCGTGATCATACGTCCCAGCTTGAAGTCGAAGCGATCGATCGACTTTTCGACGAAGAATTCGCGCAAACTACTCGCCGTCTGAGCCTTGTGCCCCAGATCTTCCTTGGCCACAAATCCATCTGCATAGAATTTGAAACCGGCGATCTCCTCAGGCCTCAGCGTCAACCAAAGAGAGCCTTCGGTGTAAGCGCGGTCTTCTGCGTAGTCCTTGCTCTGAGACCAGGCCGTCCCGCGCAAGGAACCCGAAGGGCCGAGGACATCCACCCACTCAGCTGCCCGGCCTTCGCCCGCGACGCTGAGAGCGAATCCGAGACAGGCGAGTAAACTACTGCTTTTCAAGACTACGGCTGGTGAAGAGTTCATCACTCACTCCCTGATTCGCTTTGTAATTCTTAAACTCGATGATGGTCTTATGATTGGTCTGGACGTTTTCCGCTTCGATGACCATAGGCTGCCATTTATCATTGGCCGGATCGACCTTTTCGATTTTGTCGGCTTTGAACTTTTTGAGCAGCTGATTATTCAAATCGTAGCTCTCACCGCGCAGGGCGACCTTGCTCTCCTTTTCAATCCAGCCGATGCGCTTGGAGTAGCCGGTGTTCTCACCGACTTCTTTAGTCTTAGGCGTCGATTCGATCACCCACGTATCCTTGCCATCCACCTTCTCCTCGCGCAGGAGCTTATGGGTCCATTCCTCGACGCGGTGACCGATGACGTCGCCATATGAAAAGTCGGTGCCAACAAAGGAATCCTTTTTGTTGCTCGAGACCAGTCTCCTCACCTTTTTAAGCGCGGGGAGGTACACCCACATGTCATCGTCTTGGCCCGTGTGTTCGATCAAAAGGGTTTTGGTGCCCTTCACATCAGAGGGAGAGAGAAAAGTGACGAGCCGCATATTGTCCAAAGTCCCCTTGATGAGTTTGGACTGGCCTTTGGTTTCGCGCACGCGCTCCTGGCCGTTACCGTTGATCAGGCGAAAGGTCGAATCGGACACGGAGTCTGCGACTTTGCCCGCAATAAAGCTCTTTTGAACGATGTCCTCCACACTGGGATTAGCCGCCGTGGCGAGCGATGAACCGAGAGTCAGAGAGACGAGAGCGAAGGTTGAGACGAGAGAAGATTTCATCGTGAGCTCCTGTTTTCGAAGATGAATTTGGGTCTGATCGAAAAGATCAAGGCCGGAAAGAGAGTGAGAGCCGTGACGGAACTCACCAGCATCGCGGTCGCGATCAAAAAACCCATCCAGATGTGAATCATAAAGCCCCAGGACAGCATGAGCAGCCCAAAGCCTCCCGCGACAGCGGTAGAGACGAAAATAGCGGCTTTGCCGGCTGAATTAAAGGCCTTTTCGATCGCCTTTTCTTCGGTCTTGCCGGTTCTTAGCTCCTCGCGCATGCGATAGCTCATATAGATACCATAGTCAGCGCCGATGCCGACGGCCATGGCCGACACGAGAGCTGTCGCGATTTGCAGCGGGATGCCGAGCAGGCCCATGATACCAAAGTTCACAAACACAGCGGCGATCAGCGGCACGATGATCAAAAGGCCGGCGAGCAGCGAGCGGAAGACTAGCGACGAGACGAGAAAGACGGCGCCGATGATCTGCAGGATGTTCAGCACCTTTTCTTTGATCATGATCTCGTTGAGGGCCACGCCGCCGAGGGAACCGCCGCCGACCGAGAGTTCGATGCCGGCCGGCTTGTGCGCGGCCGAGAAAGCGAGAATGCTTTGCGTCATGCGATCCATGAAGGCCGAACTATCCGATTTAGCAAAGGCTGTGATCACGGCGGTTTGATAGTTGTAGTCAACGTAGCTATCAAAGTCGCCCGGTTCGCCCGAATTTGAATACAGAAGAAGATACTGCGCCACCAGCTCCTGGCTCTCGGGTACCGCATAGAACTCAGGCTTGTCAGCATTCATCGCTTGATTCATCTTCTTGAGGAAGTCGACCATGGACAGGGTCTTGCCGATGTTGGGATCCTTCTCGACTTCCCGCTGCAGGTCTTCCATAAAATGCAAAACCTCGGGCCGCTTGATCGCGTCTTCACTGTCACCGCGGATCAAAATATAGGAGGGATTGGTGCCGGCCATCTTCTGATTCAGCCTTTCATCTTCCACGCGGGTCGGGATATTGCCGTAGAAATAGGCCTTCTGCGAGTTGTCGATGCGGAGCCAGTAGCTGCCGAGCGAGAGGAGGACGATGAGAAAGCCGACGACAGAATAGACCTTCTTTCTTTCAAACATCGCTAGGCGATAGAAGCGCATGGTCAGCCGATCCCAGAAACTTTCGGCATGTTCACGCGCCAGTTCTTTGGCGCCGGGCGGTGGAAGCATGGCCCGGAGGGCGGGGATAAAACTCAGCTCGAGGATCAAGGCGCTCAGGACGCCAGCACCGGTAAAAATACCAAAGGTGCGGATCGATTTAATGTCAAAGACCATGAGGGAGAAAAAACCGAGTGATGCAACCGTACAGGCGACCACCATAACAGGACCGACCTTGCTGAGCGAGTCGAGGACCGCTCTCTCACTCAGCTGGCGCGCCGACATCTCGGGAAACTCCAGTTTCAGGGCCGCAAATTCCTCGTAGTAGCGCTTGAGAATCTGCACGGCGTGACCGGCTGCGATCGCGAGGATCAGAATCGGAGTCGAAGAGTTAAAGACATCAAAAGGTTCCCCCATCAGCCCGAGAAAACCCATGGCCCAGGCCACGGAAAAGAGGGCTGTCACGAGAGGAAGGATCAAGGCCTGAACGGTTCGAAAAGCCTCGTAGTGAATCAAGCCTATGACAAGAAGCGCAAGCGGGAACAGAAAGGCCATACGCGCCGAGAATTGTTCGAGAAGCGCGAGAAACAGCGTGATTCCAGCTGAGTCGATTTCAACGGTATCATCGCGTTCTGCCGCGACGATGGCATCGACTGTCTTTTTAATTTCTTGAAACCCTCCCTCGGACTTCTTAAACTCGGCGACGATCTGCGTGGTTTTTCTGTCTTTGGATACGAGCAGGTTTTCGAACACGGGATTGCGATTGAGGGCGAGGCGCAGCTGCTCCATTTCCTCCGGCGTCGAGGGGATGCGCTCCATCAGGGGTTTGACGTTCATCCCTTCTTCGGTGCCCTCGATGTTTTTGGATTTTCTCGCACTCAAGCTGGAGATATTGCTTTTGACCACCAGCGGCGAACGCTGCAGAGCACTGGTGATGTGCTGCACTTTAGTTAGCAGAGGAGCCTGAAAAATATCACCGTTTTTAGCTGTAATGCCGATGACGACGGTGAACTTGTTACCAAAGGTCTTCTCGATCGTCGTACCGGTCACGATATAGGGATGATCCTGAGGTAGGGTGGAATCAGGGTCGATAATCACCTTGAGCGAGGTGAGTTGGGCCAGGAGCAGGGCGGTGACGCCGATTGTCGCCAAAAGAACGAAAACTCTATACTTGATGATGAACGCAATATACCTTCGCATACCCAACTCCCAGGTGCTGTAGGGATCGTCAACGGGAACATATTTCACGATGCTTTGGATTTACAGCCTATGTATTCAGTGATAACTTCAGTAAGTACTCGCTGTCAACATTTATGTAATCGGTGTTAACATGCCAGAGGAGAGGAAAAAAAAGAAAAAGCTACCTTCGCGCAAGGTGAAAGGCGCGAAGGAGATCGACACCTATCATCACGGGGACTTACGCGGCACTTTGATCGACGCCGCCCTGAAGATCCTCGAGACGGGTAGCTCGGATAGCCTTTCTCTCCGCGAACTGGCTCGGCTGGTTGGTGTCAGTCAGTCGGCGCCCTATCGACATTTCAAAAACAAAGAAGAGCTCTTGGCGGCGATCAGTCAGCAGGGCTTTGAGCTGCAGTTCAACTACATGCGCGAGGCGGTTCGAACCTACCGTAATCAGCCGACCGAACTTTTTTTTCAGTGCGCGATCTCATACTTTCGCATGGGGCTGTCGCATCGACAGCATTACCGCTTGATGTTCAGTGGAGGCGTGACACCCAGTCCTGAATGCAAGGAGCTGCATCAGGCCGCATCTTCGACTTTCATCCTCCTGCGGGACGTCATCCGCATATGTCAGAAGGCTGGCGTCCTCGGCGCGGGCGACGCTTACCACCGCGCCTTTCATTGCTGGTCAGTTGTTAACGGCTTCACTTCTCTCTACGTGGAGGGGCGCCTCAGTTGGTTGGGAGTGACGGAAGACAACGCGATCGCTGCGCTGCGTACCTTGATGGGCCAGTATCTCAGAGGAGCACAGGGCGATTTGGATCTTTCCCAAGAAGGGATGACTCTCTTTCAAGGGGAGTTGCCGGCTAGTTATTTGGCTGACATGGAAATGATTCGGTTTGAGGATTAGAGTGCTAACAAGCAATATTGGACTTCACGTAATGATTGCCGCGGCTGCTTTTTAATAAATATCCTATAATTCTCTAACTATCCTTTGCAAAACGTCCGAATTTCCCACTGGTTTTCATTAAAAAACAGATCGATCTCGCCCGCTTATATTTCTGCTTGAGTTGCATAGAAAAAGTGCCGAGAAGCCCTTGAACGTTTTCTGGGTGAAGGCAGGTCATGGGCGAAAATCGATTGTTGAAAAGTACCAGCAGTAAGATTCTGGTGACCAAGTATCTCGACTACAAGGAATACCTTGCAGCCGTCTATCTGGAGATGAAACAGGCCAATGAAGTCTATTCCTATGTGCAGTTCGCGATCGATCTAGGCTTTTCGAGCAGCAACGTGATGTACCTCATCATCAAAGGTCAACGTCCACTCACCTCCAAGACGGGCAAGAAGATCGCCGACGCCCTCGATCTGAAGGGCATCGAACGCAAATACTGGGATGATCTCGTCGCCTACTTCAAAGCCGATCAAGCTCCCGAACGAGAAAGCCTATTTCAAGATCTCGTTCTACAAAAGTCTAAGACCCTGAGTGAGTCAGATGTTCTAAGCTCACAGCTCGAGTTCTTCTCCGAGTGGTATCATGGAGCGATTTATGAATTGAGTTTCATGGACGGCTTCAACGAAGATCCGCGGGACATTGCAAATACACTTGTCCCCAAAATCCGGGTCGATCAAGCAAAAAAATCCATTGCCCTTCTGGAAAAACTCGGACTCTTCATTCGCGATGAGAAAACCAATCGCTTGCGGCCCAGCCAAGAGCAGATTACGACTGGTCATGAAATCAGCTCGATGGCTCTGGTCCGCTATCATCAGAAGATGCTGGAATTAGCTAAGCAGGCTCTCCTGACGATAGAATTGGAAGAGCGGGAAATCAGCGCGACGTCGGTGACCTTGACCTTTGCCACCTTTTCTCAGATCAAACAAGAAATCCGTGATTTCCGCGCCAAACTCATGAAGATCGCCGTCGAGGATAAGGCAGCTGACCGCGTCTATCAGATGAATTTTCAGCTGTTTCCCCTCTCGCGCAAGAAAAAGAGTTCCTAATCACCTTCAGCGATCGAAAGTGATGCCGCATCGCGCCCCAGTCTGCGCCAAACCCTCTTTCAAGTCTTGGACAAAGGCAGAGTCTTCGATCTCTGCCGCGGTTCCCTCCATCTCAGGGACGATAGAAACGTCCATCCACACACAGAGGCCTTCATCGGCCGCGACCAAGGCATCGATGCGATAGGGGGCACGACCGACGGCGGTGCGAGAGCGCGTCTGGACGGCGAGCGTTGCTTTTAAAAAGTTGGGCTGAGAGCGTCCGACCTGGCTGTCCGTGCGATCAAAACGCAGGTCCACGGGCATCGTTTCACTGAAAGGTGCACCGAGTGTGTTCGCAAAGTTTTGGAGCGCGACGGCGGGATCGCAGGGAGCGCGGCGGAAGCCGGCATAGACGGTCGCCTTTCTAGAGGCTAGGTCCTGAGGCGCCGCCTCATCGAGGGGAAAAACGGCCTCGGACTGAGTCGTTTCAAAGCCAGAAACCTCTTGAAGATGCGCGGCGAGTAGGGCCGGCACCGACCAGAAAAAAGGCCCCGTTTGATAGGCGACTAGCGCTGTGGAGTCTGGCTTTTCCAGAACGTCCGGATCGATTTTAGAATGATCCTTCGATGCCTTTCCACAGGCAGACACGAGAAGAGCAGCGCTCAAGACGCATACGATTTGTTTCATGACTGAGATCCTTTTATTGTTTAGCGGAGTTGGCCGAAGAGAAGAGATTCTCCCGGCGCGCATCTTGCTCAGAGAGACGTTTTTGCCAGTATAGATCGCCGACTTTGATGTGGGCGGCGCTGATCACATGACCTGCGGGAGTCGCCGCGCGGGTATCGAGGTTATAGACGAGAGGCAGAGGCGAAACTGGAGCGATGCGGGACATGTGCATGAGAGTTAAGCTCTGTCCGTCTTCGCCGACGAGGCGATCACCGGCGACGAGCTCGCGGGCCTGAATAAAGGTTCGTCTTTCCTCGCGATCGACGAGGATGGGATGCAGCTCAGTGAGGGTGAGCTGCGTGCCTTCATCAGTTGAGAGCTGGAGCAGGGGTTTGCGCTCGCCGCCGACAGTGAAGGCATCGCCGCGGAGGGGGCGCGACGGGACTATGGCCGACGAGCTGAGTCCTTGCATCACCTGAACGGCCATCGTGCGCGCCTTATCCGCGAGACTTTGGATCGCCTCCGTTCCCGTCGGAGTCGTCAGGTGAGTTTCCCCTGCGAAGCATCCGCATTGACAACGTATCGCTGGGAATTCGAGCCTTGCCCCGGCGATGCTATACCAGGCCTGGGAAGGCACGTTGTGCACCCCCGGTCCCTCCAAGCCCCCTTCTCCGACCTGGCAGTTCTTGGCGTCGGCGTTCAGGCAACGATTGGTATTCGGCACCACCGCTTCACCCGTCTCGGCCGCGACCGGGAGAGCGCAGATGTAGTCGAGATTCGACCGATACTGAACGATCTTGGCAGGGATGCTCGTGCAGAGCTCCTTGTCCATCGGTTTTCTCATTTGGGCGTGCGGACCAAAGGTGCGTTGCGGCGGGCATTGCCAGCGCGTTGTCTGCAGCTTGAGGTAAGCCCGACCTTGGCCGTCACAATAAGCCCATTCTTCCGCTGCGTGAGAGAGCTGCGTTGTCAGTAAAAAAGCTAAGAGCCAAAATCTCTTCATGATCATGATTTCCTAGGCGCAAAGCGCAGGAGGTTCGCGGCGCGGTGATCTCTTTCGGCAAGGCGCTTTTGCCAGTGCAAATCGCCGACGCGGAGACCGTTCGCAACGATGAGGTGTTCATAGTCGTTAACCCCTTGCGTGTCGAAGTTATAGACCAACTTCTGCTCTTCAGGCAGTCGATAGGAAGAAAGGGCGCGAACACTGTCTTCTCCCATCTCTCCCGTAACAAGAACATCGCCGACCTGCAGATTTTCTGCTCTCATCATCTGCCAGGTTCCATCGCGAGCGATGAGCACGGGATGGCTATCGGTCATCGTCAAAGATCGGCCAGCGGTCGTCTCGAGGTGAACCACAGGCTTTTCCTCGGGGCCGACGACGAAGTCGCGCTTGGTGAGGCGCCGCGAGCCCTTGGTGACTCCGCTCTCCGCATCGAGGATACCCATGGAGATACCACCTAAGACTGTAGCGTCCGCCGCCGCTCGATCCATGCGCATAGGACCCCTGTCGGTCAGCACCTCGACGTCGCCAGTGAAGCAACCGCATTCGCAGCGCACATCAGGAAATTCATTGGTCACTCCTGGGATCCAATACCAGGCTTCGCGGGGGACATTGTGTCCGCCGTGGGTGGCCATCAAGCCCCCTGCTCCAACTTGACAGTTTGCGGATTGATCGAGAAGGCAGCGCAGAGAGTTGCGTTCGACCGCTTCGCCGGTTTGATCAGCCGTGGGTGCTTGGCAAACCCAATCCGCTGCGGGACGAGGTACCTGCAGGGCCGCATCGCTGTATGCTTTGCCATCTTTGCAGAAGCCCCAGTAATCATCTTCGAGAGCAAAGGCGTGACTGGCCGAGAAAAGAAGGACAAAGGAACTCAAAAAACGCAAAATCAGAGATTGGCACATAGTTATTCTCCTAGTTGAAGAGTTTGAACGCTGGATGCGAAACGACGTAAGGATCGGCTGAGAGGCGAAGCGTCTTCGAGACTAAAATCAATAGCGTCGACGGGGTCAGACCAGACCTGGATCTGGAGGCAATAGGCTTGTGACTTAAAGCCAAAGCTGGCTGCGTAGCGTGCCTTGTTTTGCGGATAGCGCCCTGTGCTTTCCGTATAAAAGATAGGCTCACCTTGAAAACTGGCGAAAACCTGCTTTTGGTTGAAAGGAAAGAGTTCGAGGATATTAGCACACGCGACTTCAAAGAGATCGACGTGCAAGGGAATCGCATGGCCAGCTCTGTCAGCGGCTATGATTTTTTCATCAAAGCGCCAGGATGTGACCCCGGCCTGCTGGAGCGTCTCGAGCTTGGCTCCTTCCGCGGGAAACAGCATCTGCCAGTGAGTCGTCTGGTAGAGACGTTCTTTGGCTTGGGGGGCGAGGGTCGGTTGAGGCAAGGCGACGACGACCTGCTTGATGGCTTTGCCGCAGGTCGCTGCATCGAGAAAACAGCTCTTGCCCACTTCGATGACGCTATCGAGAGCCTCCGTGACTTCGCTATAAGAGGCGCGGAGGCGCGCGACGTCGGCATCGCTGAGCGAGTAGACGCCATGCTCGTAAAGGTAGATGTAGGTATCGATACGATTGAGGTTGTCTTGATAGCGCCACAGCTGACGCAAAAGCTGCTCCATACGGATACTGCGCGCTACGTCGATCGGATCGCTCGGGGTGAAGTTGAGCAGGGTGCTCCAATCGATCATCTCCACTTCGATCACGGCTGCGTTTTGTTGCTTGATCGCGGCTACGTAGGCATCGATCTTGGTCCCGACGTTGGCGTCGGTGAGATCGAATTCAATGGTCTCGCCTCCGGTCTGACTGATTTCGCGTTTGAGAAAACTGCTTTTCTCAGCACTATCAAACAGTGAACTTAGGGCCGCGTTGCCGCTAACCTGAAAGGGACCGCTGCCATAGGAAGCCTTAAGCTTGGCTGTAATGCTGCGGACCGTATCCGTGGCTTTCGAGCTGACTTCGAGAACCTCAGAAATTGCCCCTCCCAGCCGCACGCCGCGGACGAATTTGCTGCCGCACATCCGGTAAAAGGAGCGTTTGGCCTGTTCATCCCCAGCTTGGGCGGCCCTAATCAATTGCTGCGCTTCGGGTTTGAAGCCTTCGAGACTGATCCTCTCAGTTTGCAGGGTCTTGCTACCGATCGCGACCTTGAGGTTATAAAGCCAGGTGAATCCGTCTTCAGACGACGTGAACTTTTCGTACTGAGCGTAGCTGCCGCTGCCGCCGAAGGCTCCGTAGCGGGCCCGCGCATTGACGCTCAAATTGAGCTCTTTGTAGAGCTGTTCTTTGGAGGTGATGCGGGTTTCCGTGATGTCGGCTTTGATGCCTCGGGCATCGGCCCAGTTGCTTTCAAGATATTGTTCGGGATGCATCAGACAATCACCGCGCACGGGCTCGAGACTCTCGGGATCGTAGCCGCGACCGATGCGAAAGGCCTCATCGGGTTGCTCCCACGAGAGGATCTGGGTGTCGTCATGAGGCGCCGGCCCGCTACGGGAGCAGGAGAGGGGGAGGGTCGACAGCGCCAGGGCCAGAGAAAGATTAAAGTGTTTCATCGGGGGACTCCTGTTTTTAAATCAATAGATGTAGTAGTTGATGCTGCGTTCGATCTGCTCGCTGAGGGGAGCGAGGAGTTTACGCATCTGCCAAGGATTGGCGCCTTTGAAATCGACGAGGGCCAGGCTGATCGTGTGACAGAGCTCCTTTTGCTCATCGATCAGGGCGTAGGTCATGAAGTCTCGATCGCTCCCGCGGAGGTTCTCCCCGTAGATGCGATAGCCTTGAAAGCTTGGGTTCGATATTTTTTCAAGGCGATAGACAATATCGCTGCTCAGACGCCGCTTCTGTTGCTGGCGGTAAAGTTCAATTTCTTGGGAGGGTGAGCAGCGGCGCTGTTGGCCTTCCATTTCGATCCAGCTGTCGTGAACGACCATGGTTTCGCTGGTCGCATCGTAGGCGCGCCAGCGGACATCGATGGTGCCGCCGTCTAGATCGATCGTTCCCTCGCTGCTAGCTCTGATCTTGATCTGATCGCGCATCACGGCTGGCAGAACGAGCGTCATGTCTCCCCAAGCCAGGGCAAAGGATTTCTGAGGCTTGGGGAGGAGAACCGCAGAAGGGCTTGCTGCCCAAAGCTGGGTCTTTGCAAAAAGGACTATCGTGAGCAGTGACATTCTAAAAGGCTGTTGAACGTTCATGTTGAAATTCCTTAAGGATTAATTTGCGCGAGATGGGGAAAGACCAGGCGTAATTCGTGATCGATAGCTTCCGTTGAGACGCCGGCGAGACGGCGTCCATAGGCAAAGTGAGTGAGGTAAGCGGGTTGATAGCGCGGAGCGATGCTATCGATATAGCGCAGGGCTTCAGACGGCTTGGCCCTTGCGTAGAGATCGAAGGCTTCGAAGGTGATCGTCGCTTCCAAGCCATTGATCATTTTTCCCTCGTCGTTCCATCGAACTGGCCGGGTCGCAAGAGTCTGAATAATCTGGTGCGCGAGAGGAAAGTCGACGCTCGTCAGATAGGAAAACAAATCGATCTCTTGGATGATGCGAGCCGCATCCTCTTTGCTCCCTACATCGGAGGTGGATAGCGCGGACAAGCGTCGGCCGAGATCGGCTACGCCGCGTTCACCGAGGCGAAAGAGGGTTTGACGAAAGGCGGGAATTGCTGCGGCATCCATATGACCCCAGGTGAGGTATTTTTGGATCTGTTCTTCGACCTGGTTAAATGCGGCTTTTTCATCGTCATCGAGGGGAGCGAAGGCATCCCAAGGTTTCATATCGGGGGCCGGAGGCCGTGCGGTGATGGGAGTGTTCTCGCTGTCGCTGGCTTCAGGGATCACTTGAATCGCCTCGATGCTGGTTGACGGAAGGGGAGCAGGCAGCACCTCGGCAGGGGGTCTGCGCAGGACATAAAGAAAAGCGATCATCGTGAGAGTGAGAAAAAGACGCAAGACGTAGTGCTTCATAAAGAAGTGAGCTCCTTGAGCAAGTTTGATTCATGTTTATGGCGCCGATGGAGGACGCGGGATGCTTGCCTAGAGCAACTTCTGTACCAAGGGTAAGGAGTGCGGAGTGGCTTCAGCTAAGGAGCTGAATTGTGCGGAAAAAAGCGAGGTGAGAGCGATATAGATACGTAGTTATGGCTTAGAAAAAAGCAAGCCCTTCTTTGAAACTGAAGAAGGGCTTCTTGGATTTTGGATACGATGGAGCGTTTCCCTTTAAGAGGGTACGTTGATCGCGTCGACCGTCATGCCTTGTCGAGCTTCGATATGAGCAAATCGTTTCCACCTGAGATCCGTCTTACTATAGATCGTCTGGCAATTGCGCAGAATATACAGGAGGTACTTGAGAGAGAACTGTTCTTCATGCAAAAGACCAGGATAGGCTTTTTGTAAAGCCAGCGTTGCGTCTTTCAGATGATAGTGAGGGATCGCGACCGAGACATGATGCGGAATGTGCCAGCCGATATTATGAGTCAAGAAATCAACGTAAGGACCGTAGCGCACGTTGATCGTGCCGAGGAGTTGAGCGGCTCCTGTATATTTTTGCCAGGCTGCATCATCTAGAAAAGGCTTCTCGGGGTGCAGATGATGGAGCATGGTGAAGGTCGTGAGCCAATAGTAGTAGCGTGCGATCGGCACGAGAAATCCTGCGACGAATCCAAACCAGCCCCACGAAAGAGTCAAAGCCATGTAGCTGCTGAAAATCAAAGTCGTGATCACAAAGGAAAACCAGATTTCCGGACGATCCGCGGCTGCGAAGCGCTTGTGCTTTTTGAACTTCAAGACCTGTTCCCAGAGGTGGCTGACTCCGCCGAGCCAGTAGACCAGCACGTTGGATTTGATGGTGACAAAAGCCCAGCGATAAAAGGGAGAAATCTTCACGAGACTCGCCTCTGGATAGGGCTCCCAAGCCACATCTTTTTGCCCGTGATTGGTGTATTTATGATGGAGGTTGTGCGCATGGCGCCACAGGTGAAAGGGCCAGCCGACGAGTGAGGAAAAGAAATGTCCCCAGATATTATTTTCTCTGACGCTATTGAAAAGCGATCGATGCGCGGCATCGTGCGCGAGATCAAAGGCACCGGTCAGGGCGGTGCCCAGCACCAACCACGCGAGACTCAGTCCGAACGGCCACTTCATCCAGGAATCCCAGAGCGAGAGGCGATAGATAAAGAACAGCGAAAGACCACAAATAAGTAGGGTTTGCGCGATTGATCGGTAGGCCCGTCCTCGCGTTTTGACAAAATATTGGCGAGGAATCTTCTTCATAACTTGTGCCAATGTGTCTGGCATAACTTCGTAATAGTGGCTCAATGCAAGACCTCTTTGTCGTGCAAACACACGATAGAACCGCGATCCTCGGGAGATGCGATCATCATGCGCTTATCTATTTAGAAAAAGCGATAGGAGTCACGATACTAGCTGATAGGGAGGGTGAGTGCACGAGCAAAACAAAGAGACAAAGCGAGATCTTTCCTTTGTGAAGGGAGATCACTCTCCCGTTCACAGAATGGCAATAAAATAATTCAAAAGTTTTACAAAACCTTCATCTTCTAGGCAAGTATGCTGGCATACTCAGCCGGGATATCATGCTCGATCATCGCCTCCATTCTCTGCAGGACGACGTCGGTCACCACCTTCTTGGTCATGCGGCAATGCATGGTTTCTGCGGAGTTGAATGAGCCATTCTCATAGAGCTTATTGGAAGGCGAACCGCCGCCACAGAAGTGGAAATAGTCGCATTCCGCCTCGCACTTTTTCACGCCATCGATAATCTGCGTGGCGATTTCCTTGAACTTGGCCGACTCCTTCAGTTCTTCGATCCCTGAGGTCAAAAAGTTGCCGAAGACAAAGTCGCCAAATTGATCATGCTTCATGCCGAGCAGTTCAGGGCTGAAGCTACTGAAATTGCCGTCGATATCGACGTTGATGATCGCCAGGGGATTGCTTTCCATCGGCAGCGTGAAGGGTAGATTCATCACCGAACCCATCACCGCGTGGTGGGCGTTGCGGATTTCCCGGACAAAGTTGGGCGAACCCATCGCGAAACTCAGCTCGTACAAGCGTTTCATGAAGGCACCGAGCTCGTCGGCCGTCACCGAAGAAATGCTCGAGGTGTCGTGAACTCCTTCAATCTCTTCGACGTTGAAGGCAATATCGTCGGGCCCGAGACTGTGAAGGAAGTGAAAGATAGCGTCTGGCACCTTGACGGCATCCTTGGTCACGACGGAAATCGTGTGAAAGCTTACATCTTTGTCGCGAAGGTGCTGGACCCCGGCGATGACCCGCTCGAGAGTCCCTTTGCCGGTCTTATCGAGCCGGTAGGCATCGTTGATAAAGGCCGGACCATCGACGCTGACGCCGACATGCACATTGAGCTCTTTGAAGAGATCGCACCACTCCGGCGTGATCAGCGTGCCGTTGGTCTGGATGCAATGCTTAAAGGAGATTCCTTCCGGTAGGTTTTGCCTGATGATCGCGTCTGCGGCGCGGTAGAACTTGATACCAGCGGCCAGCGGTTCCCCGGCGTGCCAGACCACTGAAAACTCTCTGTCAATGAGTCCCGCCTGCACGATTTTTTGAACGCTCTTCTCGATGACTTCCATCGCCAATCGCTTTTTGATCGACTTGTCGGGGAGGTAGCAATAGGTACAAGCGAGATTGCAGAAAGGGGTAGCTTGCAGAATGAGTAACTTCAATGGTCCCATGGTTTTGCCCTGTATGTTCTGAGAGGGGCCTCCAGCCCCGAAGGGCTGGAAGCTGAGTTGTTCAATCGAAAAAACTCACTCAGTGGTTCTTCCAATCTCTCCAGTCTTTCCAATCGTTCCAGTTCTTCCAGTCTTTCCAATCATTCCAGTTCTTCCAGTCGTTCCAGTTGGACCAATCTTTCCAATCCTTCCAGTCCTTCCAATCGTGCCAGTTGTTCCAGTGGTGGTTGCCATGGGGCAGATTAAAAGATCTGTCCATCGCAGTGACCAGCTTGCTTGTGTCGCTGCCGCTGGCGGCAGCCCCGGTCGATTGGATGAATCCGAGGACGACTGCAACGACGGCAGCTCTCTTCATCAATCCACTAGCGGTCTCGCTCTCTTTGAGCTTTGCGAGAAATACCTTGGCTTCTTCCAGGGGTTTTCTCTCCATGAGCTTTGTCTCCTTTCCTACAATGAAGGGTCAGTTGGTAGATTCACCTTTAGAACGCTTCAGCACAAAGGGCCCTAAGGGTTCGAATACGCCGTCGTCTCTTCGCTCGTAGTAGGTGCCCATCAACATGGATCGGTTGTTACTACCGACGAAGATCTGGAATACTTTGGAGTTCTCATCGCCCGTATTTGGTAGAATGAGCAGAGAGTTGCGATCGCCTTGATCGACGACCCGCACGTGATCATCCAAAGGTCCGGTGGTATTGCTGCGAGCCACGGATTGATGGGCTCCGTTAAAGATCTCAAGAGCGAGTTCACCGTTGAAATGCCCTTCTTCCATCTGGCCGTCAATGCGGAGATCGAGCGTCCATTTCTTGCCATCGGCGCCATCGATGTCGCCTCGATATTGACCTTTCAAAACCGTGTCGACGACGGACGGATCGCTGAGGGGCGCGAAGCGCTTAGCCTTGTCGAGTTCCTTGAGTTGATTCTTCTCAAGAAACTTCTTCTTCTCCTCGAGCGGCATAGCGAGCAGATCATCGACTGCGAACTTTTTGATATCGAATGCCATGCTTAGCTCCTTTGGATTTTCTCTTTGTTCAGATTCTCGGGCTTCGACTTTATTGCGAGGGGCTTCGGTATTTTTTTCTGCAGCTGTTTCGCTGACATCTTGCGCGGATGCAGTTGGCTTGCCCGCGTTCATCCCTGAAGAGGTTGGCGGTGGTGGGGCAGCATCTGCAGAATAAGACTCATGCGGCTGAGATTTTCGACGCGGATTTTCAGCCTCTTCATTCTCAGGCTTTGACGCATCCGATTTGTTGCCGCGCGACATGGACGTCAGGGTCTGAACGAGGACAAGAAACATCAATAAGACACCGAGGGCAGCGGCTTTCTTAGACATAAGAGTTCCTCTCGTAAGAGGTGT
>CANJJY010000038.1 GCA_947474445.1 Oligoflexaceae bacterium | reverse complement strand
TAATGACATGTTTTCGTACACACGCATAAAGTAAATCAAACCATAAAAGTGCCGGTCCCGGGCTGACTCTTCAGCCCCCTTCCGACCTTTTTTATGCAGCGCTCATTTCTTACCGATTTTCTGCCGATGCAGAAGCATGGAGACGTTTAGAAATTTTACATGGCTGACGATGATCCTTGGCCTTTGGCTGAACATCAGCCCCTGCGCCCTGGGTACACCATTGATATGGGACGGTCGCTCGACTTCAGTCGATCTCAGGCCAGCCTTGGATTTTCTCACTCTGCCTCCCAGCATCGACCTGAGTGCTGCAGAGATCATGGATCCTGCCCGTGCCATGGATTTCAAACCCCTTCTTGAGCGGGGTCCTGGTGGCTTCGGCTATTCCCGGAGCACCTTCTGGTTTCGCATGGACGTTCAAAACGCGAGCGGAAGCTTTCAGGATCTGCTCGTGGGCAGTGGCCGGGCCGAGCACACCAATCTTGACGTCTACGTTCAAAGAGGCGAACTGCCGCCCGAGGTCTACCATCTCGGATCCGCCGTGCCATATAGCGAGCGCATGCGCCCCTCACGCGTGCATTTCGCGCCTTTGAAGATCGCCGCTGGCGAAAGTGTGCGGGTGTATTTCTCTCTCAACTCCCAGCAGTCGATCAGTTTGCAGTTTTATCTGATGACTGATAGGGCGGCGATTGAGTCGGAACGCATCGAAGACTCGGCCATGTTCTTTTACGTCGGCGCCATGATGTTTATGATCTTCTACTGTCTCTTTCTCGGGAGCTCGCTCAGGCAGCCCGCTTACTTTCTCTACTCGATGTTCGGCGGTGCCATCGTCCTGACCACCGTCGTTTACTCGGGTTGGTTTGAAGTGTTCAATATTCAACTCGGAACGATTCGCGGATCGGCCGACACTCCAAAAATCCTCCTCATCCCCTTTCTTTGCTCGGCGATCTACTGTCATGTTTTTTTTCGCCTCGGGGAGATCGCGCCCCGTTTAGCCCGCTTCAATCTCGGCGTTATCGCCTGCATTGGCCTGTTTGCCCTGTTAAATCTGGGCAGCTGGGGAGCCGATTTTCGCATTCTGATCACGCTCGGTCAGATGCTCAACTTTTCAACCATCTTCGGCATGATTTACGTGGGACTTCGCTCGCGCGTGTCAGGATCCTCGGTGCAGGCCTTCGGCTGGGTCAATCTCTTCGCGATGTCTATCATCTGGACGCTCGGCAATGAAGGCTACCTCGAAAAGAACTTTTGGGTCGCATACTCCATTTTGTTCGGCAATATCTTTGAAATGTTCATGGGTGCCATCGCTCTCGGCATGTACGTCAAAGACCTCGAACAAAAGAAGTTTGATGCGCAGATCAAGGAACAGGAGAGTAGCAACCTCCGGACTCTCGTCTACGTGGTTTGCCACGACATCGCCAATCCCCTGAGCATCGTTTCGGGGATGGCCAGTTTGATCAAACCCATGCTGGCCGGCATGGACAAGCCTCTGCGTTTTCTGAGCAAAATCGAACATGCCGCGGATATGATGACGGCGATCATCGAACAAGTCAGGCGGCTTGAACAGGTGCGTTCGGGCAAGTATGAGATGACTCTCGAGGCAGTTGACCTTAGAGATTTGCTCGAAGAGATCAATTTTTCTTTTCAAGATCGCGCGGCGAGTAAGGGCGTGAAGCTACAGCTCAACATCGACGAGATCCCGCCGGATCTCGCGGTCGAAGCCGACCGCACCTCTTTGCTCAACGATGTCCTCGCTAACTTTATCTCCAATGCCTTGAAGTTTTCAGACGAAGGTCAAACCATCAGCGTCAAGATCACATTCAATGATCGCTGGGTGACGATCAAGGTCATCGATCAGGGTATAGGGATGCCTCCCGACTTGATCGAAAAGCTGTTCCGCGCCGGAGCCATGACGAGTCGCCGTGGCACTCATAACGAGGTGGGTACGGGCTTTGGTATGCCTTTGGCGAAATATTTCATCGATCATTACGGCGGCACGATCGAGATTCATTCTGTTGAAAAGCGCGAGTCCGCGGCAGCGGGCGATCCCAAGGGCGACGGTTCTCCGAGACTGCACGGAACGACGGTCAGCACTTTACTCAAACGTTCGTTTCGCCCTGCAAAAACGGACCAGGCAGCCTAAGCAGCTTTCTTACTTCCTATTTTCTCTCTTTAGACCTCTTTTTCTCTGCCGCAATGCCCCCTCCTAACTACCGACAGGCTCAAGCGAAAAAGGTGGCCCCTCAGTTTTTGAGAACTCCGACCGACTCTGTGTATTGACTCTCATGAAAGGAAACGGGGCATGATAAACAGACCAGAGGTAAGAATAAGCTTAGTATCCTTGATACTCCTCTCGTGTGGTCAAAACACCAACGGCTTCCAGCCAAACCAGGGGCAGATGCTCGCTCCGTCAGCAGGAAGCTCTTCGCAAACGCCCATAGATGAAACCGAAAACGAGGCCAGCGCCCCCCAGCAGGTCTCCCTACCTAGCTCTGTTTCGACCACCTACAGCATTCAAGAGAGCAGCGTCGCGAGCGAGCCCGTCTCGGTCGCAGGTTCCTTTCTTACCTGCTCGTACAAATCGCGTCTCGCTCAGTACGGCAGCGATTGGACTTTAAGCTGCGAACTCGGCGGTCTTGAAGGTTTGGGGCAGCAATCAGTCTCGGCGCAGTTTGAAAAGCTCGACGCGGGCGCGCAAGCGATAGCTCTCCCGGCGAGTTCGTTTAACCGCGACACACTCACATGGGTCTTGAAGGAAACATCCGCAAGCGCAGCTCTGAGCGGCGTGCGGGCCGTGGTGACGATCGGTGATCAACCAGCCTTTGAAGTCAAGACCCGCATCGAAGCTTCCGTCTCCGTTGCGATCAATTTAAACTACTGGATCTTCAATGAGCCTAATAACAACAACGGCAATGAAAACTGTGTCGAGTTCATGAGCGCCGAGAGAAAATCGATCCTGCCAACGAGTCAGGCCAATGGCAGCGGTCCTCTCGCCCGCTACAACGATATACCCTGTTCAAACCAGATCCCTGTTCTTTGTCGCAAAGATGGAGCCCCAGCTGGTCCCAAGTGGATGGTGAGCAGCACCCAGGCCTCCTACAGCAATGCAGCCGCGGCCTGCCCATCTGGATATCGCTTCAGCATTCCTTTGAGTCTTGCCGAACATGACGAAGTCGCAAGCTTGGTCGACGGTACGGCCGGTCTCGCCACCGTCTGGCTTCCCATGAACGACATCGCGGGAGAAGGCGATTTCCGCATCTACTTCAAGTAAGGACATTCTTCGTATAAGCAGCGCAGGCGGGTAGCTCGCTACCCGCTCCTCATTGGCCCTCAAAAGAAGGGCTTCATCACCACCTTTCGACATTCCTCTTCCTTATCGCGAAAGATCTGATAGGCGTGCGGCGCTTCATCGAGCGACACGCGATGAGAAATGATATAGGACGGGTCGATGTCGCCCTTCTCGATATGTTCGAGCAGGGGCTGCATGTAGCGATGGACATGAGCCTGGGCGGATTTGAGCTGCAGCCCCTTGTTGACGATGGCGCCCATGGGAATTTTATCGATCATCCCGCCGTAGACGCCGACTACCGATACGACTCCTCCTTTGCGGCAGGCTTGAATCGCTTCACGCAGCGCCGTCGGACGATCGCTTTGCAAACTGAGACTAAACTTGGCTTGATCGTAAGCAGCTAAGGCACCGACTCCATGCGCCTCCATTCCTACAGCGTCGATGCAGCTGTCGGGCCCTCTCCCCCCGGTGAGTTCTTTGAGCGTTTCGAGCACATCGACTTTTTCATAGTTGATCAGGGTAATCCGGCCGTCCTTGTCTTGCGACTTGGCGAGTTCAAGCCTTTCGGGAAAGCGATCAATCAGCAGCACCTGCGCAGCGCCTAAGAGAAGAGCGCTTTGGCAGGCAAATTGCCCGACTGGACCAGCTCCCCAAACCGCGACGACATCGCCCGCTTTGATGTTACAAAACTCAGCAGCCATGTAACCGGTGGGAAAAATATCGCTGAGAAAGATCACCTGCTCGTCGGTCAAATGCTCTGGCACTTTAAAGGGGCCAACGTCAGCAAAAGGCACGCGCACATATTCAGCCTGTCCCCCGGCATAGCCACCCATCATGTGCGAGTATCCAAAGATTCCGGCCGACGCATAACCAAAGGCTTTCTCGGCAATCCAAGCATTGGGATTGCTGTTGTCACAGAGAGAATACATCTGCTGACTACAAAAATAGCATTGACCGCAGGCGATAGGAAAAGGGACGACGACGCGATCGCCGACCTTCAGCTTTTTGACAGCTGATCCGACCTCGACGACCTCACCCATGAATTCATGACCGAGGATGTCTCCATCGCGCATGGTGGGGATGCATCCATCGAAGAGATGAATATCGCTACCGCAGATCGACGTCAAAGTCACCTTGATGATAGCGTCGTGGGGATTGATAATGTGGGGATCATTGACCTGTTCGACGCTGACTTCTTCTTTGCTGTGCCATACAACTGCCTTCATAAAGGGCTCCCTTCTGAACTCATAGGACTCATCGTTCCGAGATCGCGCACGGCAGAAGGGGATACGGTACCCTTCTGTTGCGTCTCAACTGCCTTTTTATTTTTATGCATGGGGCTTGCCTCCTGCCGCGCTTGATCCATGCCGCGCGGCAAGGCATCATCGAAGGCGAGCTCCCGGGCCTGAGCTGGGGCGGCCGATTCTCCGGCCCCATTTTGCGCCTGGTGCCCACGGCCTGCACGGAGCGATTGAAGACTGCGCGACCGCATGCCGGCTGCCATCGACTCTTTGAGATCGAGCAAGAGGTGTCTTTTGCTAGCCCGTCCTGACGATTGCCCATCGATCGTCGCGACTTCCCCCGTCTCGATCGACTGCTTAAAGCGGTGCAGCGTTTGACTCAGAAGGACGTGATTGATGGGACTGCTCATTTTGAAAAAGGCGGTACCGAGAGCGCCGACCGGGGGCTTGATGCGAAGGAAAACCTGAACTTCCGTGCCGCGTCCTTCCGGAGCTGACTTTAAGCGCAGCGAAGCGCTGAGATCAAAGCGAGCCAGAGGTGTCAGTCGCCAAGAGATCTGATTATTGGGAATCTCCTCGATCGTTTCGATGTCAAAGTTCAGGTTCTGCTCGTTCATATGCTTGATACCGATTCGGGTCTGCGTGTCGCCCTGGATCTTGACCTCGCTGATAGCCGGCATGTAGGCTTTCATATTCCGCAGATCTCGCGCATAGGCAAAGACGTCTTCCATCGGTTTTTGGATCGTGATCGTCTCGTGCAGCACGTAAGGATGCGGCGCAAAGAGGGTTTTTTGCGCAGCCTGACCGAGCGAGCTGCTGTCGACACCGAGTCGCGCATAGACGGGACAATGACCACTGACTCCTCGATAGAGACATAAGAGGCCGCCTAGATTAGCTAACTGGCCTTGGATCATGAGAGGTCGCTTGACACCATAGCTCAAGAGCCAAGTCCCAAGAGCCGCCGATACCAGGCGTTCGCCCGTTCCTACATTCCTACGGCCCAACTTCTCTTTCATCGGCTCCGTGGCGTCTGAAGTGGCAGTCAAATCATTTTGAGCCATGAGTGGCATGACATTGGATTGCTGATTTTGCATCGATTCATTCTCCTCGTGAATTAGATTTTCTGCACAGAAGCCTTTCAAAAGGGAGAGATCATGAGGCGCTGAGGAGGTCTCCCATCTATGAAGCAAAATCCCGGAAAATCTTGACAAATTCAATATTAAAAGCGGAATCCTCAGGTGATTGGTGAATCACATCCTGGGAAAAAACTGCAGGCTCTTCGCGTTTTTCCCGAGCTGTCTGCCCAAAAAATAGCCTTTCGCGACTCTTTCTTCTCATTAAAATGTGAGATCTACAAAGAGGCGAGGCAGTTCCTACCGCGATGCTTTTTTTGCTCGATCTCCCGCATATTTTCCTAAAACAAAGGGCTCTCGAGCTGACACTTTTTTACCCGCTCCGTGCCAGTGAGCTCCTGCTATTCTGAAAGTGTCACCGTAGAGACTAACAGCTGACTTCCTCTCTTTTGTCCTGTCTGTTCTGAGTTCTCTCCTCTGAGATGGAAAAGGTTCGCGCATTGAAACCTCATCGCCGTTTGCCTGAGCGAGGCCATCGATCGCTTCGGTGGATAAAGCACCTCGCCTTGGCTCTCATCTTCAGTGCTTTGGCATGGATCAGCTGCGGCCAGACTCCCAGTCTCCTCTCAAGCTCGCGTGAAGCCAGGCGGGTATTGGGACCAGCGGCGGAAATTCCTCGCGCTTTGCTCGACGATTTAGAGTTGAGTCGCGCCGATGCCGATTGGTATGAGCAGCGGCGCGCATTCTGGTCGATATGGAGCTTTCTCTTTCAACGCCAAGACTCTCTGGGCCAAATCCCAGAACTTGAACATTGGCAGAGCTGGTACAGTGTTGATGACCTCTCACGGATTTTTCGCCGACTCTTCACGACGATCGATGCCGCCGCGAGACGCGAGAGAAAGACTTTCGATGCTACTTCGCTCGATGCTGCCATCGATTGGAACGATCGCGCGCAGTTTAATGAGCCGGCTTGGGATGAAGCAGCTTTTTCGCGGTGGCTCGCGCAATTTTCGGGCGACATCACGCGTCGATCGATTCCTGGCTTTAACAAGATCCTATTCAATCGCCCGGCGCTGGTGAGTGTGCTCAGAGATTACAAGGCGCTCTTTGCCTGCTATCGGGCCCTGACTTTGCGGGATGATTGCGCCCCCTTCGTCTGGTTACCCGGCGCCGCCTTCCTCAAAACCAGCTGGCGCCGCAATGGCGATGGTTTCGCCATCGATCGCTTCGATACCCGCGCCGCCGCGCTGGATGCGCAGTTTCATACCTCCGCTTGGACGGCCAACGGTGTTTGGCAACCGCGTTTGGACGAAGGCTATGCGATGCAAACGCGGACCGCTCAGATCTTTCATTTGGTGGGCATGCATCTGATGATCAAACGCCCAAGCGATTGGGTCTGGAGTTCCATTTGGCTCTCTCAGGGCGAGGGCAGCGATCTCGCCGTCGATCATGCGCCTGAGCTGCCTGGCTATCGCCTCTGTTCGGTAACAGGCTTTACCTCTCCTCTCGCCACAGAATCGCCTGATGACGCCGGATCTTTACCGCCGGCTGAACTGCAAGGCGTCGCCGCGGTGCTCCGCGCCCACTCTTTTCCGTCTTGGTGCAGCAATCCCTTTCTCGAATTGGGAACGAACAATCAGCAGACCAACTGCATCGGCTGTCATCAGCATGCTGGCCTCAACTGGAGTCAACAGGATCTCACGCGACGCTTGACAGTCGATCTCCCCTCGCTGCAATACCAAGCGTCGCGCTCTGGACCGAGTGATTTTGTGTGGTCCCTCATCAGTGGCCCGGATGCCCTGTTTGCCCCTATCGCCGATACCATCGAATATTTCGATGCCTATGATCCTTATTAAAGTGGAACGGAGAATCGAGTATGTTGAAAGTCTTTTGTTTGATGCCCTTGCTACTCAGCTGGGGGTGGAGCGCCGGTCTCCGCGCTGATTCGAGTTATCAAAGAGCGCAGCGCGTCGCGGCCATCGTCGGCATTGGTCGCAGCGGAGCCTGCAGTTCCTGCCACGCCACTCAATCGATCCAAACCATCCGCCGTTGGGCCGCTGGTCTCGATCGCGTCGAAACCTGTTTCAAGGAAAAGACCGCCCCCGATCGGATGCGTTGCATCCTCGGCCGTGAGCTCGATCAGCCTTTTGAACTGGCGCCCTCGCAGCTCGGATTTTACAGTGCGGGCCTGCATCTCCCCGCGTTCAAGCAGCTCCTGACTGATGTCTACGGGGAAGAGCAGGCCGCGACGCTGAGTGAAAAGCTCGCCGCTTCGACGCTCATGCCTCTGCGATCCGATCATCCGCTCGACGCCGCAGCCTTCGAGGATCTGCGCAATTGGGTCAATGAAGAGATGCCCTTTCTCGACGAGCTCTTGGAGCCTTATGATGGCCCCACCACCTGCGATCCTACGATCGATGCGAGCCTCGCGGTTCACCTGCGTGCGATCGCCGGGGATTCCTGGCAATCGCGCAATCGCGAGCGCGGGCTGATGATGTTCGGCTGTCCTGCCGGCGAAGCTTGCTTTAGCCAGACGCGCAGCGGGCAAGAGCTTTTCCCCCTGCGACCGGAATGGAACGCCGATGCGAGTTTTCAATTGCGTCAGCTCCTGACTTTCCCGGCAGAGAGCAGCTACTGGATCCGCTCCTCGGCGGACGGACGCTTTGTTGCCTACGGTGGCGGACCGAGCGGAATCGTCGATCTGCAGAGTCTTTTAAAAAATCCTCCCGAAACGCGGGTGATACGCGTTCAAGCCTCCTACGATCCGGGATTTTTTCCTGATGATTCAGCGTTTATGTTCCAGGGAAACCGGACAGGTATCTGTAATATGAGCCTGATCAAGAATCCCAGTACCACCCGCATTGATTTCTCCGAGGACGCTTGCACCTATTCGAACAGTGCCCGCATCCCTCTCTACCAATCGATCGGAGCCAGCCTCGACGGCACGGATTATCTCGCTGCGACGGGGAGTTTTCTGAGCGATATAGGCGATGGTACGGGACCTGAATTATTTGCTGCGATGAAAGAAAAGGATTTTTCTCTGACGGAAGGCAACGAGCTCTATCTCTATCCGCTGCTCTACGACGGCCAGCGCTGGGTGCGTCAGCCACCGCAGGTCTTTGCCACGCCTTGGGAGCTGGATTGGGGCTTGGCTCCTTCTAACCAGCTGCTCGTCAGTCGCCACGAAGCGCAGATGCAGCATCATTGGTACCAATTCTATCAGCTCAATCGTGCAGCGGCTCAGCCCTACCAGATGACACCGGTCGGCTCGCTTTGTTTTGAAGGATTGAAAGGTAATTTTTCTTTTGACGATCGCTTCTTCGTGACCTACAGCTACATCCATCCTGAGCAGTACGCAGAACTCGGCTATGCCTCGGCCGAAGATCCGGCTTTTAAGGCCTTGCTGGAAGCTGGTACAGCGAACGTGTTTCTGTTTGATCTCTTGACGCAAAAAAAGCAGCTTCTGACGCGGATGGGCGCACAGCAGTTCGCACTGTTCCCCCACTTTCGATCGGACGGCTGGATCTATTTCATGGTCTACGATGCGACGCTTCAAAAGCGCGTGCTCATCGCTAGCGATGCGGCGGTTCAGCTGCTGGCTAGGACCCCGACCGTGACGAGCTCTCCAAGCGCTGCTCGTGTCCCTTAAAAAGGGCTGACGATCCAGACGGGAGTCCATTTATTTGGCGATCCCGTCTGGTCCGGGTCATGTGACTTTGATTTCTTTGGTGTGATTTTCATCCATTTCCCGCAGCGCCAGCTCGATCTTGGCGAGATGTTCTTCCGGCACAATATCCGCTTCGCGTCGGGCCGCTTCGATCATCACCTCGGCGTCTCTGATATCGCGATTCTTATTGAATTGAACACAAATGATGCACATAGATTCTCCTCGCCTGATCTATGAAGTATTCGCCGCCTCTCAAGTCTTCACTAAAAGTTCAAATATTTACATACAATTCGTCATTGAGCTTCAGCTGATTTGGCTTTAGCCTTTGCAGGCCAAAGCGGAGTATGCGCACGCCTGACCCGGGTGGCCACTTCGTGAAACTCCAGAGCAGAGAGCTGATTTATGCTAGATCTCCTCAGCAGCAACAGTCCGGCCCCTTATCTGTTTTTGACTCCCCTCGCCCTCCAAAAGCGTGGTCGCGTTCTGATCGCCGATGATCAAGCTGATTTTCGGCTTCTCTGCCGCCGCGTTCTCGGCCTCGACGGCTGGGATGTGCTGGAAGCCGCCGATGGTCGTGAGGTGCTGCGCATGGTTCTCGACAATCCGCCCGATGTCATGGTTCTCGACCAAACTATGCCCTATATGAAAGGAGAAGAGGTCATTCATCAGCTGCGCACCCTCGACTTCGACATCCCAACAGTGTTGGTCACCTCGGCCGAAATCGTCAAGCCCTTGGCCGATCGACTCGGCATTGAGTGCTACGTGGGCAAACCCTTTAGGCCGGAAGAACTGAAGGAAGCGGTGGCAGCCGCCCGCACCCGCGTCCATCGACGGTTTTTTTGAAGATAAGCTCTTCTGCGAGCTGCCAGAGGAGCCTTTTCCTCCTCTTCCTTTTTCGGTTTCTCTTGCATTTTTTGCAATTAAGTCTTAGCGACGCAGCCAACGATGTGGTCTCCCCGATCAGTGCCTCTGCTGTTTTCTGCTGGCAGCCGTGGGTTCTTAGGATATAAAGTTCGACATTCATCCTGCGGCGACAACACCTTCAAGAGGCCTGTACTATGAGTGAGATCAAGATTAAGAATTTTTCTGAGATCCCCTACGAACAGCTGGAGGAGCTCAACCTGGGCGCCAAGCAAAAGATGGCTTCGGGTACCCAAGAGTCGAGCCTCCAAGAGCACTATCTACGCTACCTGAGCGATGAGAAGCGGCTCAAAGCTGTGACAGTGTGCTTTTCTGATCTTGAAGGCCGCTTTCATATGCTGGATTATGATAAGAAATTCCTCATCTCCTCGTATGATAACCTCACCTTCGACGGATCCTCGATTCGTGGGTTCTCGCAACAGAGCGAGTCGGATTTGCGTCTGGTGATCGACTGGGGCACCTTCCGCTGGCTGCCGAGCGACGTGTTTGGCCCCGGAAAAGTCCTGGTTTTTGCTTTGATCCAAGATCGTGAAAAGAACTACTACGACGGCGATATGCGCGGTCAGCTCAAGCGCTTCAACGAGAAGCTCCGGACCGAGCAGAACCTGACGACTAATCTCGCCGTTGAAATCGAAGGTTTTCTGTTTAACGGGCTCAATGCAGAACAAACTTACGACCCACGGGTAGGATTTGAGTTCGTGTCGGAAGGCGGTTATTTTAACACCTTACCCACCGCTCCACTCCGCCAGTTTATC
The DNA here is from genome assembly GCA_947474445.1 of Oligoflexaceae bacterium. GTDB lineage: Bacteria > Bdellovibrionota_B > Oligoflexia > Oligoflexales > Oligoflexaceae > Oligoflexus. The sequence continues at coordinate 7,013 of CANJJY010000038.1, read as the reverse complement.
GACCGCTTTGCCGAAGCGCAGCGGGCTCTCGGCTTTGAAAATGAAAAAGATCACCCGGAAGTCGCGCCTTCGCAATTCGAACTGAACTATCGCTACACTGATGCGGTGATCGCGGCTGACCAGATTCAGATGTACAAGTTGCTGGCCCGCCTGATCGCTTCGACGATGGGCTACACGGCCTCCTTTCTGCCTAAGCCGCGCACCGGCATCAACGGCAGCGGCATGCACACCAATATCTCGGTATCGAAAAACGGCAAGAACCTCTTCTATCAAGAAAGCGGTCCCGACAAGCTTTCGCCCTTTGCTTGGGATACTATCGACCGCATCCTCGCTCATGCCGACGGCCTCTGCCTCGTCTTGAACTCTTCGGTGAACTCGTATCGCCGCCTCGACCCTCATTACGAAGCACCCAACCAAATCCGGACGTCGGCCGTCGATCGTTCAGCGATGGTCCGTATTCCTATCGGTAATGAGAAATCGGCTCGTATCGAAGTTCGGTCGGTGGCACCTGACGCCAACCCTTACCTCTCCCTCTACACCATCATGCGGACCGCTTTGGAAGGACCTGTCCAGGCCAACCAGGTCGTGCACAACCGCAGTCGCACCGATCGGGTATTGCCCGACAATATCCAAGACGCGATCCAGCACTTCCGTGAAAGCTCATGGTTGAGTCAGATAATGGGCGAACGAAACCACAAAAAGTTTGCTGAACTCAAGGTTCAGATCGCCGATCGCTGCCCCAAGGCACTGGGCACTCGCATCAAGTCCTCGGAAGTGCTCTTTCACCACGAAGTGACGAACCAACAGCTCTGGTCGCAATTCTAAAGTCCCGCGCCCCGGGAGCCCTTTGAGGGCTCTCGGGTGCCTCTTCTTTACGCGACCTTAACCTGCCTTTGCATCCTCCTCGATTTACGGCATAATTTTTTTATAGAAATTTTATAGATAGAGTCGACAGCGATCGTTCCCACGTTGGTCATCGACTTTGTCCGCTACTCGAAAGGAGAACTATGAAATTATGCCAAAGACCAGGTCTATCTCGCCTTGTCCTTGCATGGAGCCTCACCCTCGCTGTAACTGTGACGGCTTGCAAAACTTCCGAAGGCACGAAATCGCAGGAAAATTCGGTGCTTACCGACCGCACGGTGCAGGCCAACAGCGCCTTGAAAGTGCTTTTGAAAAAATATAATGATTATGAGCTACAAGACGATCCGAACGTGCCCAACGATTGTGGGCCTTTCTATATGCCAGCCTCCCCTGATGTTCCTTACATCGGTACGGCGATCCTCTATCATGGTTTCACGGCCTGTCCGCAGCAGTATTACGAGCTCGCGCAGATTCTTGCGAAAAAGGGAGTGGCTTCCTTTGTTCCCCTCTTACCAGGACAAGGACGCGGTCCGGTCCCCACCATCGATTCACCTAAAAAGATCGGCGAACAATCGCTGGCGGCCTACTACGGGGAATTTATCCCCGGTATGAAGGGCGATGACTGGAAGCGCTACCTTAACTTTGTACACGACATCAACGGTTTCGTCGTCACCTTGCCCGGAGAAAAATTTGTCAGTGGCGTGTCTGTCGGCGGAGCCTTAGCCACCTACTCCTACTTAGCCGCACCGGGTCTTTATAAAAGGGCGCTTATTTCGTCGCCCTTCCTCGGCGCACCCGGACCTGACCTGATCCGCCGCAGCGAGACGGGAGTTGCCAGTGATTTGCGTCAAAAACTGAGTGACGTGATCTATAAAATAACGGGAACTCTCGTCGATCAGCTCAGCAAAGACATGGCCTTCGTCGGGGCCCTACCCGTTGGTTGGGGCGACTCCTGCCTCCGGCATCAGGTCGCCGAGAACGGCCAGTTGGGGCGCCGTGGCATCTGTCATTTCAAGGTTGAAAATCTAGCGGCCGTCGCGGCCCTCGGCGCTTATATCGTCGATCAGAGCCGCAAACCTTCGGCCGACGGCGTGACGCCGACCCGCGTGCATTATGTGCCAGTTGAGTTTGATATCAGCGCAGACACTTTTGCCGTTCGCAAATCGATTTCTTTTCTCACGCAAAAGTGGAGCGACAAGTTGGTCTCGGCCTGCTGGTTTCCCTCGAATATCCCTCACTCGTACTTCTCGCGGTTCGATCTTGCCGACATTCCAGATCCCTATTGGCTGAATAGCTATCTCGTCCAGACTTCGAATTTTATCGCCTATGGCGATGCCTTCAAAGTCAAAGGAGCGAGCATCGAAAATAGGTTTGATGCCACGGCCAACGCCGACATTGCCTCGCCTTTTGATCGCTGTGACTCCTTTCCGGTCCCCGACGATCAAATCTCCACGCTGCGCTGATCAATTCTGAGGAATCAGGCGGGGAATGCTCCACAGCTTTCCCGCTTCGCCTCCCCGCCGCTGGATCGCTACGACCCAGATCGCCAAAGGATCATCCGGAAAAAAGCGAAGGCGCGCCTCGCCCTGCGTAGCACGTGCGCTCAATCGGGGGTAGGTGTAGCCCTCGCGATAGATGTAAATGCTCGCGTCAGCTGCCGTCAGCCGCAGCTCGTAGCCGCCCGGACGCGGCAAAAGACCTGTGATCTGAAGTCGGTAAGTTGCCCGCCCTGAGAGGCTCCTGGGAGCTCCTGTTTGAAGATCGAGCCAGGCCGACCAATCGCGGCCAATCTCAACCCGCTCTTCGACGGTCGGCCAAACACTATTCTCAAAGTTCCAGCCGAGGTCCCAAAAAAAGTCCCAAGGCCCAGGTAGAATCAAGTTTTGGGGCCAGGCCTTACTCTCGAGATCGAGCCAACCCTGGGGGGACTCGAAGGTGCGTGCATTATCAGCCCGGACCTCGGGAGGAGCGATGAGCAAGGAGCAAAGACTCATCAAAGCTATCCATATCGCCGGACCAAAGCGCGCGTCATGCACCGGGGAAGTCCCTTTCGCCAATTATTTTTCAATGACAGCTTGATTATACCACTGAGGCGGGGAGAGGCGATGAGCCGCGGCGGAGGTTTTCTCCGACGAGCGATCTCTAGTCCATCAGCATTATGGAATGACTCTGCCCATTTGTTTTCAAAAAGAGTAGACTCGCAGCGACATACCCAACGCACCGCTTAGTGTCTCATGTTCATGAATCTTGTCTCAAAAAGGGGATATCAAGGCGCGCGGAAGAAGAAAACCGGAGTTTACAAGCGGTAAATGAGGATTTTTTTCTAACAAGCAACGAAGAGATCGCCTTTTTGAGACAGGCTCTAGCCTAGGGGGTCTTATGGAACGTACCTGTGTTCTCGTCGCTGATCGCCTCAGAGCGCGACTTTTCACGCTCGAACCTGTTCGCAATCTCCACCACCGCTACGAACTCGAGGAAAAAGTAGATCTCGTGAACCGCTATCCGCAGATCTCCTCTCAAAATCGCCAGGGCCCCTCCCGCGGTGACATGCTGCAGCGTCATAGCCGCGGCACGTCCAATTACGACCAGCGTCATCAGGATCAGGACCATGACGATAGAAAATTTGCCCGCGAAGTCATTCAAGAATTAATGGGATATTTGCAGTCTTCCCACGCTGATCAGCTCCTCCTCGTCGCTCCCCCGCAGTTCCTGGGAGCCCTTCGGGAGCATAAGCAGACCTTGCGCGGTGAAGTCGGAGAAATCCAAGACGTAGCCAAAGAGTTGACACATCTCACTATTCCCGAGATAAGAAATTATCTGGAACAGAAGATTCTCCTGTAGATCCGCTCAAGGCGGCATCGCAGGCTGCTCCACTCTTGGACCCTTTTCCCGCCCAGGGAGCTGCGATGCCTACTTTGTCCTCTGCTGCACAAAAAGTTTATGCCACTGCCTTGCAGGAGGCACCCCTCGGGATCTACGAGGCTGCTCAGGATCGTTACCGACCGATCCCTGCGTCCATCGATCCAGTCGTGATCGACGACCAACTGTGGGAGAGCGTAGCGGCCGACTGTGATGCCATCATGAAAGCGCTGCAGAAACTTGCACGCTTTTTGCGACAGCCCCCCCAACGGGCCCGAGCACGCCTCCTCTTTGAGCACCTGGATGGTCTCGAAGCCGAAGCGGCGGCCGGCGAACACGATGCCGGAGATGATCTCGCCACGGTTCGATTCGATATGTTTTTCGCCCAAGATGACCTTAAGCTCCTCGAAATCAACACGACGATCCCAGCGATGCAGGCTTACGGCGAAATGGTGCGACAAGCCTTCGCGGCCGCCTGGGTCCACGAGAGCAAGAGCACACCGCACCTGTCATTTCTTGACCGTCACAGCACGGCCCAGGCCCTGCTGGATCGTCTGATGCGTCTCGCGCCAAACAAGCCCCAGCACATCGCGGTGGTGGCGCGCGCCGGAGATGCTCAAAAAGCCGAACTCCTCTACCTTCAGAAATTTTGGCACGAGAGAGCTGGCGTCCGCGTCAGCTGTGTTCAACCGGAGCAGATTCGCTGGCAGGATGGAAAATTAACTCTCGACGGAGAATCCGTCGATTTGATCTATCGACATATTTTTGCTTCGCGCATCGACCCCAAGAGTGACTTTGCTGCGGCCTGTCGCCAGGGAGCTCCGATTTTTAATCCAATTACCGCCCACCTCGAGGTCAAAGCTTTGCTGGCTGAGCTGAGTACCCGCGCCGCCGGCCATCCCTCCGAGCCCCGGCCGTCCTCGTGGACCGAAGCTGAATGTGCGGCCATTCGTCGCCGGCTTCCGTGGACGCGGCTGCTCAGGGCCGGTCCGAGCGTCCTTCCTGATGGCAGCGTGATCGAAGATTTTCTCCCTTACTTGCAACAGAAACCTTTGCAGGACTTAGTCTTCAAAACGAGCTCTGGTTATGGCGGTCACGGCGTGATCATTGGCGCCGAATGGCAAACGGCCGATACGCAGGCGCGTCTCAAAGAAATCCTCAAATTGAAAGATGCGGGTCCCGTATCTCTTCAGAGCTTTCTTCTCGCCGCCAGCGAAGGTCCCGAGCTTTGGGTCGTGCAAGAGAGAATCCGCGGTCAGAAACGAACGCACAGCTTTCTCCAGGCTGGAGTTCCGCAGGAAGGTCGCGATCATTATTTCGACGTTTCCCTCTTCGGCCCTGACTTTCAGAGAGCTGGCGGCGTCTCGCGCTTTGCGGCCGATCCCATCGTCAACCTCGGCAAAGGCGGTGGCATGGCCCCCCTCTTTCTCACGAGCGAAGCGGAAAGACTGGGACTTCCGCAGTATCGGGCCAAGGTTGTGATGACGGTAAAACCCACGATAAAACCGCGTTAAGTCATAGCGCTAGAAGGCCAAGACCGGTGCGAGCCGCCTTGGCCTTTTTGCCCTCTTCTTTTCTCACCTCGCTCTCCTCCGTTTTTCTTTCTAAAGCCTGCAGTTGCTCCTTCCTCTTTAGGTTAGATACACTAATAGAAAACGTGAGGACTTATGAAACTCTATATTTTATTGGTGATATTCGCATTCTCCTCGACTTTGGCTTGCAAAAGTAAGAGCTCACGCAAAGCCTCGAAGGGTGAAGATGCGAATTCCGAAGAAATCGATGCCGACGCGCGCCCCTTGATCGCAGAAACTGAATTTGTGATCAGCGACATATCGAGCAGCCCGCTTGAGGGTACGACGAAAAGAGCCGAGGGCGGAACCGAAGCGTCAGGCACGGTTTCTGGCACCTGGGACAAATCGATGAATCCCATCTATATCACGAGCGACGTCTTGGTAGGTCCCGATAAGATTCTCATCATCAAAGCCGGTGTTTCCATCATCTTTACCGGCAAATACCGGATATCCATCGAAGGTGGGCAATTGAAAGTCGATGGCACAGCTGCCGAGAAAGTCACCTTTGTGGCCGAGAATAAGACGGAAGGCTGGGCCGGAATACGCATCTGCCCCGATCCTGAGTGCCGTCAGGAAGAATTGAAAGGCAAGATCGAAATCAGGCACGCGATCTTTCAGGGAGCGAGAAAAGACAATATGGATCCGAACGATGCGACCTGGCGGCGAGGCGGAGCGATTTACCTCCGCGGTACCGCGACCTCGCTCATCGAGGATTCTGACTTCAAAGACAACTACGCGCAGGAACGCGGCGGAGCCGTCGAACTGATTGCCGACAACCGAAACCTCATCTTCCGCCGCAATACCTTTACTGGTAACAAAAACGATGCGGGAAGCAACGGTGGTGGTGGCGCCTTGCACATCACTCACGGCCGCAACATCACCATCGAAAACTGCACCTTTACCGGCAACGAGTCCAAAGGCCAAGGCGGAGCCATCTACATGCTCGACAGCGCCGGCATCGTTTTAAAGGGCAATACCTTTACGAGCAATGTCTCGGCTAAGATCGGGGGAGCCATTCGCTGCGATGGCCACGCATCGATGATCAGCGTCGATGCGAGCAATGTAATGAAAAGCAATGTGCCGAACGATTTCAGCTGCGAACCCTAAGCTGTCGCCGCGCGGCATCATTCTGTCCTTAAACGTCATGAGGAAACCCGTCTATGCATGTTAAAGTCTCGGGATCGATTCTGATTGTTGCGCTTCTCCTCTCGTGCCGCACGGCGGATCGATCAAAAACGGCAAACGATGCCGGTCCGAGTTCTGATTCTTCCACCCTGAAGACCTGCTTTGGCTATCGCGGCAACGGCAGTTCAGTTTTTTCAACGATGGGAGGCATTGCACGTCTCTACGATCAATTTGGGGATCCCTCCGCCGTCGTGGGCACCAGTTCGGGATCGGTCGCTGCGTTTTTGACCGAAAGTCTGATGGTCCCGGGCAGCGTCTATGAATGCGCCGGCTGCACCAAGGAAGAAGTCACAGAACGCCGCAGCTTTATGCTGAAGGCTTTTCCTCTCTTTGTGGATGCGCTGCTGAAAACCGACAAGATGGCGAACGACATCCAGCGCATTGACAATGCGCGGGACTTTTTCAATATATGGATCAAGCTGGTCCCGATGTTCTCGCCTGGTGGAAAAAAAGAAGAAGTTGTCGAACCAATCGCCGAACAAGACGCCAAACAACCGGCAAAAAAATCGTCTGTCCTGGGCAAGCTCTTGACCT
>CANJJY010000037.1 GCA_947474445.1 Oligoflexaceae bacterium | reverse complement strand
CCGTCCAGCTTCGTAAAGCCGGCGAGGACAAGGCGCGAAAGCTCTAAAAAAGCGGAGTTGACAGCAGTCAATGAGCATTTTTTAGAGCCGAGCAACGAAGTCATCGTCATACTGAATTCCCCTGTCCGTCCAGCTTCGTAAAGCCGGCGAGGACAAGGCGCGAAAGCTCTAAAAAAGCGGAGTTGACAGCAGTCAATGAGCATTTTTTAGAGCCGAGCAACGAAGTCATCGTCGCCTTTACGAAGCTGGACGCAAAAAAAGACCAGCGGTTCTTAGAACCCTGGCCCGAAACACACTAAGGGACGGAAACATTCTCGCCCTCAAACATCGCCATTAGAAATCTGACACTTACCAAGGCAGCCCAAAGGTCTGCCCAGGGCGATGATCTGAGAATGAGGCTCTAGCCAATAACAGACTTCGCAAACATGGATTCTTTTATCGCCTTTGGTTAATTTCCCAGGGACGAATAAGAAAACGCGTATCATGAATGTGGTGCTTACCTTCGAATATAGATAAACTGTTTTAACTCTCAAAGAAAGGTTTTTCTTTATGCGATGTTTCCATCACGTATGGACTCTGCTGCTCCTCGCCGTCACGACTCAAGCCGGGGCCCATGACCTTAGTTTGCTCAGTGGATTCTACCGCTCTTCCAAGATCGATCCTGGTCTGGGACAATCCGAAATATCGATCGGCACACGCTATGCCTTGAAGCCCAGCGCTGATCAATCCCAGTGGTTTATACGTGCGAAGATAACTTCGGTATCCTACAGTGGCGACAACGCACCAGACGGTGGGCTGAACCTCGAACTCGGTGGTGGTAAACTCTACTTTCTGAAAAAGTTTTCATCTGACATTCGGAGCTACATAGCGTGGGACGTCTATTTTCTTAATTCGAAAGTCGCAGAAAACAATACCACCGAAGTTGAAAGCAATGGGCTCCTCTATGGTGGACACGCCGGCTTTCGTTTCGACCTGAGCAAAGCTCTCTACTTCGATGTCGATGCCAAGCTCTTTGAAAGTGCCTTAACGGCAAAAACGACCACACGCAATACAGCAGTGACACCCGCGGAAGAAAAAGAACGCTCCCAGACGGAAATCTACGTGCAGTCTTTCACAGGGCTGGATGCCGTGACGCTCGGCTTGGGCTATTTATTTTGAGGCAAGTGGAGAAGAAAGGCTCAGAACGAGAAATACAAACGGGTCTCGTCAATCTTTGCGGAGACGATGGGCTTCGCGCAGCGCTTCTTCCGCGGCATCGATTTGCCCTTGATCGCGGCGACAGGTGGCAATGAATTCCCAAACTTTCCGCCGCTCGGCCGTGAACTGAGGCTGCAAGGCATCGAGGGCTTTATAGGCCCATTGCTCGGCATCTTCGGGCGATTTATTTTCGTAAGCGATGCGAGCCAGCAGGAAGATAACACGGTAGTTCCGCGGCTCCAGGCGATAGACGCGCTCCGCTTGCGAATGGGCCATCGTCAGACGGCCTTGCGCGAAATGCTGCTCGGCACTTTCCAGCAGCATAGACGGCGCTGCCGGTAAGGGCTGGCTCTCGTGATATTCTTCAGGCTCAGCTTCTTCCGCATCGCGGCTGTGCACGCAGCCACCCATAAACGCCAGGCCAAGGCTCGCGGTAATTGCAAACCAAAAAGATGTGAGCCGAGACATAGGGGAGCGCATGCGCGAGAACGAGACTTCCACGAACGTTTCCTTCTCTTAATCCATGAACTTACGTAGCCAATCAAATACCTTGTCGTCGGTTCCCGTCGTCGTCGGGACAGGCTGCGAACTGGGGTCAGGCAAATTGCAGGGCGCTAGCTCGGTCGGTTGCGAACGATTGACGAAAGGCAAAAAGCGGACACCGAGGCAATTCGAGGAACTCAACATGCCCGTCGCATTATCGACCCATTGATAGTTGACGCCCGGCGGCGTCTGCAGAGTCAGCGGTTTGCGGCTGACTCCGGCCATAATCTTAGCCCAGACGGCCAGTCCCCCACTGCTGCCGGTGAGATTGGTCGGGTCGTGATGATCGTTGCCGACCCAGGCCACCGCTAGCTTGTCGCCGGTAAAGCCCGCAAACCAACTATCGCGCTGTTCGTTGGTTGTTCCCGTTTTACCCGCGGCGTGCAAATCCATCGGCATATAAACAAAGGCCGATCGACCCGTGCCCTCAAAGATAACGGCTCGCATAGCGTAATGGAGAAGGTGCATGACACCCGGATCAAATACTTTCTGAACCTTGGTCGCATAACTTTTCAGCGGATCTCCGTCGCGCGTTTGCACGCCGCGAATCGCCTTGAGATCGGTGCGATACCCACCTGAAAAAATTGTATAGTACATGCCCGCCACTTCAAAGGGACTCATCCCCATCGAGCCCAGCATGATACTCGGAACGTTGGGTACGGCATCCATACCGGTGAGCTTCATAAACGTCTCGCGCACGCGCTTGACACCGACCTGCATCCCGAGACGGACTGTCGCTTGGTTATAGGATTGCGTGAGCATCGTCAGCAGCGAAACCTGCCCGTGATTGCCATTGTCGAAGTTTTTCGGCTCCCACACCTGGCCCGGTCCAAGCGGGACGCGAATCGGATCGTCGGCAATCAGGCTCGAGAGGGTGTAATGGGCCGGATCGCTGAGCGCCGAGAGCAGTACAGCTGGTTTGGCGAGCGAACCGATCGATCGCCGGGAATCGAGGGCCCGGTTGAAGCCTTGATAGCTCGGGACCTTGTTACCGACGATGGCCTGCACTTCACCCGTGTCGGACACGATGACGGCCGCAACCTGCAATTTACCAGCGGCCTTGCCTTGTGCGACCAAAAACTCAGAGACAGCCTTCTCGCTCTTCCACTGGGCGATCGGATCGAAGGCCGTGAAGATGCGAAGACCCTCTTCAGCCAAATCCTTATCCTCGTAATCGCGCTGGAGATTCCTGCGAACCAAATCGAGATAGGCGGGAAAGCGATTGGGCATCCACCGCAGCGAGGGGCGAACCTTGACGGGAAGCCGCGCCGCGCTTTCGTACTCTTCTTTCGTAATCTTTTTCTGCTCGAGCATGATTTCCAAAACCCGATTGCGTCGTTTGAAGCAACGGTCTGGATAGCGAACAGGATTGTAATGCGAAGGGCCATTCGCCATCGCTGCGATCAAGGCGGCTTGATCGAGACTCAAACTTTCGATCGGACGCCCGAAATAGAATTCACTCGCCAGACCAAAGCCGTGTACCGCATTGTCACCGTTCTGCCCGAGATAGATCTCGTTGATGTAGGTTTCAAGGATCTCGGCTTTACTGAAATGCAATTCAAGGAGAACCGAGTAGATGGCCTCGACCAACTTGCGCTTCAGCGATCGTTCAGAGGTCAGGTAGAAGTTCTTCACGAGCTGCTGAGTCAGAGTACTCCCGCCCTGGACGAAGTGTCCCGCTCGCAGATTATTGACCATAGCCCGCGTCACAGCTTTGACGGAAACGCCCCAGTGGTCGTAGAAATCTCTATCTTCAATGGCGAGCAGAGCATCGATCAGATGCTGCGGCACTTGCTTGAGCTGAACGAGTTTGCGATCTTCCTTTTGAGTGGGATAGATGCCCCCAACCTTGAGCGGCTCGAGGCGCGCGAGGGGAACCGCGGTTCCTCCTTGTTCGACGCGCGTGACCCTATCTCCGTTGATGACGACGCGAATCGTGACGGCGTCTTCAGGCGCTTCCCAAAACAAAAAAGATCGCCGATGAATCGTGTAATCGCCCTTGTCCTCATGATATTCGCCCGGTTGCTGCGGACGATTCACCTGGGCGTAGCCGAGCTCCTGCAATTCACGATCAAGGTCTTCTTCGCGGAGCGGTGCATCGACATAAAGTTCAAGAGGGCGCGCGTAAACGGCCGAAGGCAAGCGCCATCGCTGACCATCAAATTTTTGCCGCACTACGTAGTCCATCTCTACCAACTTGGCTATGCAAAGTAAGCCAAGCACGAGGGCAAGCCACGGAAGGTAGCGCAGGTAAGGTCGCAATTTTTCAAACACGAGGGAAATGCGCATAGCTTAAAAATCCAAGCGATCAAGGGAGCTTGTCGAAAAAAAGGCTTAGAAGCCGCAATTTAGTCCTGAATGAGACAAACTGCCACAAGAAAACGGGGGCCTCAGGTCATTTCGGCCCCGTGGTAGGGAAAAGCAGAAAGCTTATGGCCGTTTATACCCAAGCGAAACGACAGACAAGACGATCTTTTAAAGACTCGATTGACTACACTGCGCCGTATTGACATCACAACGCGGGAGGGATTTGCCCTCTCTTTGGCAACGCTGGGCCAGTTGGCTCCGTGCCTTACTCAGAGCTTCCTCGGCCGAGTTACCCTGCCCCTTGCCGAGCAGCTGACGCGACGATCCGGGACGACTGCTGTCTACGATCCGGCAGACCGCGACATTCTTCGGGCTTTTACCATCGCAACGACGCCAGACCACATCGTAGGTTTGAGCTATCTCGCCATCGGTGCTATCGACCGTGAAGTAACCTTGGGTATTCGCATCGCGGCTTTTCAAAAGCAGCTGCGAATCGATCGTAAAATCCTTGGTCTTTTGCTTGCGGCCATTGCCGTTGCCATTGCCATTGCCGCCTTGGCAACCGTTCCACTTCAGCTGCCCGACTCCCACTTGATCGGCATGAACGTAGCTCTCGTCGAGGGGCCCGGAGATATTCATCTCACTGCGCGCATCTTTACCCTTCGTTCCGTAGCGAACGGAGAGGTTTCCCGTGACTGCGTTATCGAGGTAAGAAGCGCCGCGGAAAATAACGCCGACGACCGCATACTCCCAACCTTCATCTTGCTCGGTATCGAAGGTGAGTTTGCAGTTTTTTCGCTCGTCTTTCTTGGTCGTCGTCGCGCTCAATTCGGCGATAAATTCGCTGAATGTCAGAGTAAAAGCCTTTTGATCGGAAGATATGTTCTGGCCAACAGTTCCCGGACGGCAACCGTTCCCCTGCGCTTTGATATCGACGATGCGAAAGCTGGCGGGAGCATCGCCTTGAGCGAGGGCCTCGCCGGCGAGCAAAGCTATCAGCAGCGGTGCGAGCATGAGAGGGGCCGCGGTAAGAATGAAACCAAGGCGAGCCAATCCCACTTTTTTATGAGCCGCGCGGACGGTAGGGCGAGGTGATAGATCTGACATGAGCTTCTCCTTCGAGGCTATTCCGCCCGCACCGCTAAAAAGGTGAGGGAGAGCCGATCATGAGAGAGCTCAATGCCCTCCCAGGTAGGCTCTTTGTACCTCTGGATCAGCCAAAAGTTCAAGCCCCACTCCGCTCAAGCTGATCCGGCCGTTGGTGAGAACGTAGGCTCGATCCGCCAAGCGCAGGGCTTGATTAGCGTTTTGCTCAACGAGAAAAATTGTCATACCTTCAGCCGCGACTTGCTTGAGAGTTTCAAAGATTGCGCGCACGATGAGCGGCGCTAAGCCGAGGCTCGGTTCGTCGAGGAGGAGCAGGCTCGGGCGGGCCATGAGCGAACGGCCGATCGCAAGCATTTGCTGCTCGCCTCCGGACAAGGTTCCTGCTCTCTGGCTCGACCGTTCTTTCAAGCGCGGAAAGAGCTCGAAAATCCACACTAAATCCGCCTCGCTCCCCTCGAGCTGGGCGCGCGCACTGAGGCCCATCTTAAGATTCTCGAGAACGCTCATGCCGGGAAAGATACGGCGCCCTTCCGGTACCAAGGAAAGTCCCTGTTTGGCGACTTGATGGGTCGGTAGCCGTCCCAAATCTTCGCCGCGAAAGAGGATTTTACCTGAGCGAGGACGCGGGGCTCCGTAGATGCTTTTCAGGAAAGTCGTCTTGCCAGCGCCGTTGCAACCGATCAGCGTGACTATCTCCGAGGGGAAAACCTCGAGAGAGACGCCGTGCAAGACTTCCGTATTCCGGTAACCGACGACCAGGTCCTGAACCTGCAACAGGGCAGGCTGATTCTGTTTCATGCTTGATCCTCAGAGCCGAGATAAGCCGCCAATACCTTGGGATCATGTTGAATCGCCTGCGGATCAGCCGCGGCGATCACCTGCCCGTAGTTGAGAACGATAATGTGTTCGGAAATTCCCATCACCAGCGACATATCGTGCTCGATCACCAGGACGGTCACCTTGTGTTCGCTGCGGAGGGCCCGGATCAGTTCGGCGAGTTGGTCGGTTTCCTTGGGATTCAAACCAGCCGCCGGCTCATCGAGACAGATCAATCGCGGGCGTGTGCACATCGAACGCGCAATTTCCAGCCTGCGCTGGTTGCCGTAGGAAAGCGCACCAGCCAACTGATTCGCCGATCCTTCAAGCCCGACCGTCTTCAGCCAAAAATGAGCAAAATCGATTGCTTCAGCCTCGGCCTTGCGAAAAGAAGCCAGTTGCAAAAAACCTGAGATGAGATTGCGATTGAGCTGTCGATGCTGAGCCACCAGCAAATTTTCCAGAACACTCATGTCAGCGAAAAGGCGAATGTTCTGAAAGGTGCGGGCGATGCCAGCGCGCGCCACACGATGAGTCCCCCCCCAAAAGCCCCCGAGTTCGCGCACGAGATCGCGCGCCCCCTCGCCCTCGCGGAGCAGAATCCGGCCTTCATGAGCACGGTAAAATCCCGTGAGGCAATTGAAGACTGTAGTTTTGCCCGCACCATTGGGCCCGATCAGAGCGGTGATGGAACCTTCAGCAACGGCAAAGCTCACATGATTCAGCGCGAGGATTCCACCGAAGCGGACCAGGAGATTTTCGACCTGTAAAAGTGGTTGGACCATGCTCAGTTTCCTCTCAGACCAAAATAAGGGCGACGCATCTGCACCAACCCCCGAGGCTTCCACAGCATGATCAAAACCATGGCAAAACCAAACACGAGTATGCGATAGTCGGCAAATTCGCGTAAAAATTCGGGCATCATCGTCAAAAACAAAGCGGAGAGAACGACACCGGTCAGCGAGCCCATGCCGCCGAGCACCACGATGGCCAACACCAGAGCCGATTCAAAAAATGAAAAGGAGACTGGCGATACAAATCCTTGGTAAGCGGCAAAGAAAACTCCGGCGACACCGCCGATCGAAGCGCCCATCATGAACGCCGACAGTTTGATCGTAACGTGATTGAGTCCGAGCGAACGACAGGCGATCTCGTCTTCCCGCAAAGCTTCCCAGGCACGGCCGACAGGCATGCGCCGCAGCCGCATCACGGCATAGATGGTGATGACCACCGCAGCGAGCAGAACGAGATAAACGAAGCTGTCGAGAACCTGTGGCGAATAATCGAGATTAAAGACCTCATGAAAGGGAACACCGCCTTGCGTCGCCGCGCGCTTAAACTCCCAACCGAAAAAAGTGGGCGGCGGTGCATCGAGACCGTTCGGACCACCGGTGACATCGAGCCAGTTGTTGAGAATCAATCGAATGATTTCCCCAAAACCCAAGGTGACGATCGCGAGATAATCGCCATGCATGCGCAAAACCGGAAAACCGAGGATCGCGCCGAACAAACCTGCCATCAAAGCGCCGGTCGGCAAAGCTCCCCAAAACCCAAGGCCAAAATATTTGAAGCCGAGCGCATATCCATAGGCACCGACGGCATAGAATCCAACAAAGCCCAGATCGAGCAAACCAGCGAGCCCGACGACGATGTTGAGACCGAGGCCGAGCAAAACATAGATGAGAGCGATGATAGAAACGGAGATCCAATATTTCGAGGCGAAGAAAGGCAGACTCGCCGCGAGCACCACGAGGAGAACGCCAAGGGCAGCGACCTGCACGGGGGACCGCTTGGTCTGTCGCGGGGCTGTATCGCTGTGACTATGCCTGATCCTATCCAAAGGAACATAGCCGAGAACCAGTCGGGCGATGCAGACAAAGGCTGCCAAGGTCAAAGGTGAAGTCCAGTTCGCCACGAAGTCATAGCCTTCGATTTTAAGACCCATGATAGGGCCCACGAGAATGAAGGCGATGATGCCGGCACCGAGGGCAGCGAGAATTCTCTGGATGAGTCGCGTCTTCGCCATGCTGCTTTATACCTTCTCAACGATGGGTTTACCGAGGAGGCCACTCGGCCGGAAAATAAGAATCGCGACCAGAAGGCCAAAGGCAAACACGTCTTTATAATCGCTGTTCACAAACCCCGAGAAGAGCGATTCAGCGAGACCGAGTAGGACGCCGCCGAGCATCGCTCCCGGCAAGGAACCGATGCCGCCCAGCACCGCGGCCGTAAACGCTTTGATTCCGGTGATGAAACCAACAAAGAAATCAAAGCTACCGTAATTGAGGGTGATCAGCACGCCAGCGACGGCGGCCATCGCCGCTCCCATCGCAAATACGGCCGCGATGATGCGATCAGCATGGATACCGAGGATCTGCGCCATTTCCCTATCCTGCTGCACGGCGCGGCAGGCGCGGCCGAGCGTCGTATAGCGAACAATCAGATTGAGGCCGAGCATGCTGATAAAAGCCACCACGATGATGACGACTTGCATATATGTAATCTGGAAAAAATGCTCCTGATCGCCAAAGCGAAGAGCGCCATCGATGAGCGTCGGCACACCCTGATTGCGAGCGCCTTGGCTGAGCTGCACGTAGTTCTGTAAGATCAGCGAGACGCCGATCGCCGAAATCAAAGGCGCCAGTCGATTGGATCCGCGCAGGGGTCGATAGGCTAGCCTTTCGATCACAACGCCGTAGAGACTTGTAATCGCCATCGCAAAGAGCAGTGTTAGAGCAATCAGGGCCCAGGGAGAACCGAAGCCCCAGTAACTGAGGACGGACACGCCGATCGCAGTGAGATAGGCCGACAGCATATAAATCTCACCGTGGGCGAAATTGATCATGCCGATGATTCCGTAGACCATGGTGTACCCGACAGCCACGAGACCATAGGTTGCCCCGAGGACCAGGCCGTTCACCAGCTGTTGACCTAAGACATAAAAGTCCATCCACCTGACCTCACGCCGAACATTGAAAAAAAAGAAAGGCCCGCGCCCGGAGGCGCGAAGGCCACAGAGAAGAGTTCAGCCTTTTTTAAAGCTGGCCGACTTCCGCATATTTACCCTTTTGATCCCAGACGTACATCACGTAGCCCGACTTCAGCAGATCGCCTTTGGGATTCCATTTCGCTTGGCCCATCACGGTATTCACACCGTTCTCAACCAGCCACTTGGAAAGTTTGTGACCGTCGCGATCGTCGCCACTGCCCTTGATCGCTGCCACAATAGCTTGAACGGCCGCATAGGAATAGAGGGTATAACCTTCGGGCTCGTAGCCGGTTTTGCGGAAGGTTTCGACCACTTTCTTGCCTTCGGGGAACTTACGCGGATCAGCGCCGAAAGTCATGTAAACGCCCGACACAAACTGCTCTCCGCCAGCTGCCGAAACGAAATCGTTGGAGACGATTCCATCGCCCGAGATGAAAGCTGATTTCAAGCCTTGTTCCCGCATTTGTTTCAGCAAGGGTCCCGCCTCGGAATGCAGGCCTCCGAAGTAGACGGCATCAGCTTTGGTCGCTTTGATTTTAGTGACTAGAGCATTGAAGTCCTTCTCCCCGCGTGTGAGGCCTTCATACAAAACAGGCTCGAGACCGATCGTCTTCAGGTGAGCGCGCATCGCATCGGCCAGACCTTGACCGTAGGTGTCCTTGTCGTGGATTACGGCGATGCGTTTGGCTTTGAGTTTGGTCGCGATGAATTCCGCGGCCTCTACGCCTTGCTGATCGTCACGACCGCACATGCGCATGATGGGACTGTAATTACCGAGTTCGCAGCTCTCTTTTTTCTTAGCATCCGTGAGGGCCGAACAATCTTTGGTTTTGTAGTTTTCATCTTCGGTCACGCGCGGGTTGGTCGACGCCGGCGTGATCATGAGAACGTCGCTCTCGCGATAGACGGAGGCAGCGGGGATGGTTGACGAAGAACAGAAATGACCAATGACGGCATTGACCGCATCGGTATTCACTAATTTGTTGGCCACCGATTTAGCCTGGGCGGGAACGCAGGCATCGTCAGCTTTCACGAGTCGCAGTTTGCGACCATCGACGCCGCCGGCCTCGTTGATCTGCTGGGCGGCAAGCTCAGCGCCCTTCCACAGTTGAAGACCAAAGGGAGCGTTGGCGCCCGTATGGGGTCCTGCCACGCCGATAACGATCTCTTTGCCGGCAGCCTGTAGATACGGAGCCGACGCGAGTACGAGACTAAGGGCCAAACGGCCTAACCAAGATTGCATGGAACTACCTCCCCTGAACGCAGCTTTCGTCCGGCCTCAAGAAGGCCAGAACGGATAGCTGGAGCCAAAATCAAAAGGGCGATCTCTGCGCGCTCGCATCCCCTCTTATTGAGACTGGCTCTGATTAATCTGACGATCGCACCGAGTAAAGGCCTACAAGGTCTCAAAAGTGAAGTTTTTTTTCCAGAAAAAAGCGCGGGGAAGCGAGGGAGGACCGCCTCCGCCGATCGGCGGAGGCCTCAAGCCGTCTCAATGATTGAGACGCGCCGGTGCCTGCGGCGATTGTGCCGTTCGTGGGCTGTAGAAGATCTTGAAGGTGACCCGGCGGTTCAGCATGCGGGTGCTTTCCTGGGCATTGCTGAATTTGGGATGGCGTTCGCCCCAAGCGACGGTCACAAGTTTTTCCGGAGGGACGCCGTTGTTAACGATCAGCCAATGCTCGACCGAATTGGCCCGGCGATCGCTCAGGTCCATATTATAGGCGTCTGAACCGAGCGAACAGGCATGCCCTTCGATCACGACCCGATCGATCGGTCTCTCACGGAGGGCCTGAGCCAGAAGTTCCATCACCCGATAGCCGGCCGCGACGCGCAGCTCAGTCGAATCGAATTTAAAGTAGATATCGTCGAGCTCAAACATCGCATCCGGGCTTCGTTCACTGACCGGAATGGCGGGAGCAGGTGGTAAAGCGGGAGCTACCGGAGCCGGAGCAGCGGCAGCAGCCGGCACAGCTGGCCGACGCGTGTCGACCACCCAACGGAGACCCGTGTAGACGCGGAAATCGGAAGAAGCTACAGCATGACGCATCTCGGTTCCAATACCGGCGTGCCATTGCAGATTATAGGGCAGCGGATAGCGCACGCCGAGGGTATCCTCAAGGACAGAGGGATTCCGCGGTGAGAAGCTCGATACGTCCTGACGCGCGTAGGATCCATAGATCTCACCGATGACATCGAGATCGGTGACGGGCAGATCGAGAACGAGAGCTGTTGACGCCAGAATCTGGTCGTTGAAAGGATCGATCGGCAGGTTTTCCTCGTCTTTGAGGTTTTCGTCAGAGGTTCCTTCGCGCCAGCGATAGCCGAGATTCACTGACCATTGCACGAGCCCAAAACTGAGGGTTTGCGCGAGTTCAAGACTTTGAGCGGGCCACGATACGTTGCCGGTGTAAGGATTGTCTTCCACCCTATTGTAGTTGGCGATGCCGACGAGCGCGGCATCATAGATCCCCAATTGAATCAGATGAACCTTGGTGCTGAGACGAATCTCAGTGTTACCTAGACGTTTAAAATAGCCATGCGGCTGCTGCTCGTCTTTGAGGCTTTGATAGACGACATAAGGGGCGGCGATGGCGATATCCCAGATATCGGTGATCCCGTAGATGGCTTGCAGCTCAAGGCTGGTCACCGAATCGTTATAGCTCTTCTCCACATCGCGGTTATCTTCGTTCTCAAGATTGAAGTAGGGCAAAGTGTTGATCGCGTTATCGAGGAAGAGGCCAAGACCGAGTCGTCCGCGTCCGAGGGTCTTGCCTGTATGAACAGTAGTCACATCGACCGTCGACAAGGAAGGGTTGAAGTTATGGTAATCGGAACCCACCACGTTGGCTGCTGCGGGCTCTGCAAACCAGCCGCAAGCCAGCAAAACTGTTACCAGATAGACCCAACTCCACATCGGTGACTCCACTCATTTTTTTGGTCTTGAGACGACGGTTCGCACCGTCTCGCCCTTGTTCATAGGACTGTCTATGCAAGAGCGGTTCCGGGGCGACGTAGAGACAGCAATGCTGACGTGAGGTATGAATGGAGTCCCATGAGGGACCTCAAGGCAGGTTCAGGACGCCATCGGCTCTACCAGAGCCTGACTATAGAGAGGCAGGACAAACACAAAGCGGGTATAGGGACTGTTCTTATCGAGAAAGAAATTGCCTCCGTGATCGTCGATGATCCGCTTGACGATACTCAGCCCGAGGCCCGTGCCTTTGCCTGCGGCCTTTGTCGTAAAGAAGGGCCTGAGGATCTTGGCTTGAATCTCGGGTGGAATGCCGGGTCCATTGTCGATAATGGCGATCTCAACTTCACGACCGACCACTTCGACGGTGATGCGCACCCAAGCTCCTGCCTGCCCCACGATGGCATCAAAGGCATTCGAAAGGAGATTCAAAATAATCTGGGAGATCTGCGTCGGGCGACAATTCAGTTCTATCGCATCGCTCCATTTTTCCCGGATCAGCTCGACGCCATGATCTTTGAAGCGAGCCGAACAGAGCGAGAGAGTTTCATCGAAAATAGATACCAGCGTCGCGCGTTCAAAGGGATCATTCTGCACGCCGCGCGAAATATTGCGCATCCCTCGCACGATTTTGCCAATGCGTTCGCCCGTCAAGTAAACGGCATCCAAAGATTCAATCACCCCGGGTGGAATAACTTGGCCTGACCGCTCAAGCAAGATCTTCGCCTGGCGCGTTTTACCAAGAATAATCGTCAGGGGATTATTGATTTCATGAGCTATGCCGCCTGCCATCTCACCCAGCGAGGCGAGGCGTGCCGAGGCAGCGAGTTGAGACTGCTGATCGACGATGGTCGCTTCGCTCACTTTGCGTTCGGTCACATCGATGACGACGCCAGCGACTTTTTCCACCAAACCTGACGAGCGATCTTGCACAGGCTCCGCTCTATTGTAAATCCACCGGATCGACTGATCAGGCAGAAGCAAACGATATTCGGCCACAAAGCGTTTGACGTCCGAAAAGCAATTGAGCAGATCCATTCTGACCCGCTCGGCATCCTCAGGATGAATCGTGGAACAGAATTCTTCGAGAGTTATCTCTGGATGCGAAAGGTTCAAGACCTCGCGCAAAATCCCACTCGAGGCATCGACGCGATTGTGATGCGGATCCCAGTACCAGGTGCCGATCTGTCCAACTTCCAGCGCCAGCCTCAGTTTGGCTTCGCTTTCCTGGAGAAGTAATTGCGTCCGATCTTGCTCGGTGATATCCCGCAGGATGCCAACTGTCATCGTCACCTGCCCTTGATCATCGAAAATAGGCGACTTGACTGTATGAAAATACTTAATCGAGCCATCGGCGTTGGTTACCGGCTCGCGGGCCACATCGAGCGGCTTGCCATGTTGAAAGACCCAGGCGTCGTCGCGAACATACTGCAAAGTGTGATCAGGCGGACTGAAGGGAGCATCAATGATTCCCTTGAGCTCATCGCCCGACATCCCGTAGTATTCACAAAAAGCCCGATTGGCCCAAAGGATGCGCGACTGAGGTCCTTTGAGTAGCACCATATCCGACATCGCGTTGAGAACTTGCTGGGATTGAATTTCAACCTCGCGATGCAATTTGCGGGTCTCGACTAAGTCTTTCGTACGTTTTTGTACTTCACGCTTGAGACTGATCGACCAGGACGCAACGATGATAAAACCGCTCGCGAGAGCCGCCAGGATAAACAGAATTTTTTCTTGCAAAAGTTTTTGCTTTTCGACGATAGGGTCGAGTCGCGTGATCCATTTTTCGTAGATTTCCTGGTAAATACCGTTGCTCTTCACGGCGAGTAGTCCATCATTGAGGCGAGAGAGAAGCAAATTTTCATTCTTACGCACCGCAAAGGCAAAGTTTCGCTCATAGGGAAGTACGACATCGCGCACCATTTCGATATTCTCTATCCCGTGAATGCGCAAAACCTGTAAACCGGCTACCTGAGCACAGATCATCGCATCAGCTTTGCCGGCACTTAGCAATTGAAAAGCTTCCGTAAGCGTTTTTGATAGCATAACTTGGGCCAAAGGGAATTGATCGCGGACGTATTCTTGCGCTGAGTCGCCGGCCATGAGCACGAGCTTTAATGGTGCGAGTTCGCTTGCCCTCTCGATTTTGACCGAGTTTTTTCTGATAAATATCGCGTCGTGTGCAGCGATGTGAGGTTGGGAAAAACTGGACTGTTCCGCTCTTTCAGCCGACTTAGCCATGAAGGGCAGGACATCGATCAAGCCCTGTTCGTGCTCCTTCCGGATTTCTGCCCACGCGCCTACTCTCCAGACAACAGTCAGTCCTTCACGCTCGGCAACCGCCTCGATGAGTTCTTTTGCATAACCAGCCGGACGGCCTTTGCTATCGATATAGGAATAGGGGGGATAGTCGAGCTCGGATCCGACGATGATGACGTTCGAGTCTTTTGCGTTCGCTTCAGTTGCCCACAATACCCGAGGACCATAGGCCAGTGCGCTGCCCAATAAGACGACGATGATGGACCAGAGTCGAAACATGGTTTGATCTCATGTGCGATGGGTATCCCACGGAAGAGATCGGCACCTCGCCATGAATACTGTAGTGAAACGTCTTATTCAAGCTACCGGAATAGAAGTCAAGCCTCCGGCATGAGACAGCTCAGCAGCTATTTTGTCTTTTTCACAAAGAAATCGGGCGACTAGTCCTTTTCCCTAGTGGCCCCCCAGATCTTATCGAGGTACTGATCACGGCCGCAGCTAAAGCGATAGTATTTATAGCGAACCGGGTTCTTTTGATAGTAATGCTGATGATAGTCTTCGGCCTCGTAGAAGGGGCTGGCCGCCGTGATTTCAGTGACAATTTTTGCTTTGAAAGGCCCGGTCTTTTCCAGAGCGGCCTTTGATGCTTCAGCGGCTATCTTCTGCGCCTCGCTCGTATAGAACACCGCTGAGCGGTATTGGCTCCCATGATCGCAAAACTGAGCGTCTGGAGTCGTTGGATCGATTTGGTGCCAAAAGACATCGAGAAGTTTTTCGTAACTGATGTCCTTCGGATTGTATGTAATCTCCACGGCTTCCGCATGGCCTGTCCCCCCGGCTGACACCTGCTCGTAGGTCGGTTTTTCTTTTTGCCCTCCGGTATAGCCGACCTTCACGGCGAGCACGCCTTTTAAACGATCGAAAGGCGCTTCCATGCACCAAAAGCAGCCGCCAGCAAAGATAGCTGTCTCTTTTCCTAATAGTTCCGAACCCTTAGCCTCTTCTTTTGCACCACTGAAGAGTTTCACCCATTCTCCGTAACCTTCCGCTTCGAGCTTGTTCGCGGGAACAAACCGTAAGGCAGCTGAATTCATGCAGTAGCGCAGACCGGTCGGCTGCGGCCCATCGTCGAATACGTGACCAAGGTGGGAGTCGGCAATCTTTGATCTCACTTCGGTTCGCTTCATGAAAAGGCCACGGTCGACTTTTTTCACGACGAAGTCAGGACTCAAGGGGCGAGTGAAACTAGGCCAGCCGGTTCCCGAATCAAATTTATCGAGCGAACTAAAGAGCGGTTCGCCCGACACGATATCTACGTAGATACCAGCTCCATGCTCATCCGCATAAGCATTGCGAAAGGGCGCTTCCGTCCCCTCTTCTTGCGTCACTTTAAATTGTTCAGCTGTGAGCTTTCGCTTGAGTTCTTCCTGCGATGGCTTCTTAAAGGCACTCGCATCCCAAGCGAGGAGAGAGCTGGAAGACAAAAGAAAAGCGAGGCAGCTGGTCATCGCGCGGATAACCAGTGCTCTCTGATAGTCTGTAAAATGGAGTTTCATGTGAGGCATGGCAGAGCTCCTTAACCGCTGAAGAGAGAGGTCTCGATTTCCGAGTATCTCTCAAATAGCGACGGGCTTGCAAGCCTCGCGTCTTGCGTCGTTACTTATCCAACACGCCATAGGATGCAAGAGACCTCAGGCCTTGGAACCTGAGCGCTGCAGCCATTCCTCGTACATCGCGCGACTTTTTCTCAAACGCGGTAGACCCAGCGACAAGGCGATGATCGCCAAAACCGTCGCAGTTCCCGTGGTGAGCAAGAGAGAGTAGTGGATCTGCTGATCGCTTTTAAAGATCTTATCCGTTACCAGCGCTAGCACCATAGGCCCAAGTCCGAGACCGATGAGATTGATCACAAAGAGATAGAGCGCCGACACCTGGCCCCGCATCTGATTGGGCATAAACTCCTGAAGAGCTGCTGGTGCAATGCCCCAATGGATCGAAGAGAGAAAAATGGCCGGCAGAAGCATATAGAACGAACTTTCGCCCGTCGGCATCAAAGGACAAAGGATACCAAAGGGTAGCCATAGGATGGCGGCAAAGAGGGAAACGCGCATTTTTGAATCGAGATAGCCTTTCTGTAGCAAGAAATCACCGAGCCATCCGCCAGTGATGATGCCGATAGGGCCTAAGATCATGGTCGCCAGACCGAGAGAGGTTCCCACCCGTGCCGGCGTCCAACCGTGGGTGCGGATAAAGAATTCAGGGATCCAAGCCGAGGTCCCGTAACCGCTGAGCGCCAGGCATGCGAAACCAAAGGTATGACAAAGAAGAGTGCCTTTGTGCGTCTTTGCATAATTGAAAAAGAGCGAGACAGGAACTTTGCCCGTCGTCGCGATCCGGCCCTTGCGCGCCGGCTCTCTCAGGGTCAAGAGCAGCAGAGTCAAGGGAACTGTCGGAATCGCGACGATAAAGAAGACCAGCTGCCAGCCGAGATGTTCACCGATGATGGGGAGATTGTAGACCTGATCGAGTTTGTAGCCCTTGGTCAAAAGACCACCGATGAGCGAAGCCAGACCGGAACCGACGTAAATACCCATCCCATAGATACTGAGTGCGCGTCCGATCCGCCGCGGGTCGAACAAATCAGAGATGAGTGAATAGGCCGAAGGAGTCAGAGAAGCTTCGCCCACGCCGACGCAGCAGCGCGCGATGGCCAGATGCACCCAGGTTCCACCCAGACCAAAACTCACAGTCGACAGCGTCCAAAAAAGTTGCCCGACGGCGATGAGAGTCAAGCGGCTCATGCGGTCGGCGAGCCATCCGAGCGGCAAACCGGCGATGGTATAAAACACCGCGAACGCGGGTCCCATGAGAAAACCCATCTGTGAATCGGTCAGCCCTACCGTCGATTTGATTGGCCCGACCAGCAAGCCCAGGATCGAACGATCGAGGAAGGAATTAACGTAAATTCCCAAGAGAATGAAGAGACAGTACCAAGCATAAAAGTGCGAGGTCGCTCCTGCCTTAACTGGCGTTGCGTCCCCCGCTTGCGCTGGTGCTTGGGTGACAAGAGTCGTATCCACGATGAGTTTACCCCCCTGAAAAGATGTGACCTTTGAACGTCTGCTTAGTTCTCTTCCTAACACACCTAGATAGTGACGGAAATAGAATAGCAGGTGTTCATCCGTGCAAATTCGACGCAAAGGGAATGTCGTGTAGGAAAGCGTTCTTAACTTTTTGCAATAAATGATGTGAGAAGCTGTCATCAGCAGGTGAGAAGAGACGGTTCAGTCCACGACGAGGGCAACCACTTTTGAATCAGAAATGATTCTGTCCCATAGATCCAGCTTTAACTGGATCTCCTGACAGCAAACCCACCCCCGACCAACTTTCCTTAATTATCCCCTTTATTGCCCTTGCAACTCTCTCCCTCGCTGCTCTCCATTGATCGCGAGTGGTTCGCGCACCCAATGGGCGATCGTCTCAACCCACTCCGCTTCGCTATTGAGAGAAGGTATCAGCCGCAGATCCTCACCGCCCAAGGCGCGCCAATCTTCAGCCGCTCGCATCCCTATTTCTTCGAGCGTCTCCAGACAATCGGCAACAAAAGCTGGACACATGATAGCCAATCGTTTCACGCCTCGTTCGCGGAGAGTCGCCAGAACTTCATCTGTGTAGGGTTTGATCCAAGGCGTTCGTCCGAGCCGTGATTGAAAAGAGGTACTGTATCGATCGGGGCTCAGCTTCATTCCGGCGACCAAGGCGCGCGTCGTCGCGAAGCATTGGGCTCGGTAGCAGAAGCGATTGGTTTCCGTCACGCGATCGCAGCAACTCTCATGAGCCAAACAATGCGTCCCCTTGCGATCGGTTCGCCGAATCTGTCGTTCAGGCAAACCGTGATAACTAAAGAGCACGAAATCCGCGGGAAATTGGGCCAACTCCCGCTGGGCGACGGCGACAAACGATGCGATAAATCCGGGATCAGCATAAAAATCAGGGAGCACCCGCAGAGCCGGTATCATGGTGTCTT
>CANJJY010000036.1 GCA_947474445.1 Oligoflexaceae bacterium | reverse complement strand
CGCTGACGCCAAGCGCCCGATTCTCATCGGCCGACCTTTGCCGGGCTATCGGGCCTATATTCTCGACGAACAGCAAAATCTCCAGGCGCCCGGTGTTTGGGGCAATCTCTTTCTCGGCGGGGAAAGTCTCGCTGATGGCTACTATCGTCAGGAGGGTTTGACGGCGGAACGCTTCGTATCAAATCCTTTTGTCGCGAGCGAGAAGATGTACGATACGGGGGACATCGCCCGTCTCCGTTGGGACGGTCAGCTCGAGTTCTCCAGTCGACGCGACAATCAAGTGAAGGTACGCGGCTTTCGCATCGAACTCGGTGAAATCGAAACCCATCTCAGCGCCCATACTGCCGTCGATAAAGCCGTGGTTATCGTCCGCGAAGACAAGCCAGATGACAAGCGGCTGGTCGCCTACGTCGTGTGTCATGCCCGTCAGGAACTGACGGCGATCGACATGCAGAAGTTTCTCAGTCTGAAACTGCCCAAGTATATGCTGCCGAACCACCTGGTCCTCTTGCCGAAGCTACCGCTCACCGACAATGGCAAGGTCGATCGCAAGGCTCTGCCGCCGCCGCAGGAAATTGCCGTCACGGTCGGGGAACTGCCGCAGACAGAAGCCGAAAAAGTCGTCGCGTTGATCTGGAGCGAACTGCTCAACGTCAGCGATATCAGGCGCGAACATATGTTCTTTGATCTCGGGGGCCATTCGCTCCTTTCGATTCAGGTGGTCAATCGCATCAATCAGATCTCGCAGCGACCTCTGAAGCTCCGTGATCTCTTGACCGGTACTCTCGCGCAAGTCGCGGCGCTCTGCGTCTTTCCCGACGCAAGTTCGCTCCTGCGCAAAGATAAAGATATGGCGAAGGCGGCTAATTAAAGCCATCTGAGGAAAAGCGATGCTTGCGTGTGAAGCACAGTATTTCGGTGAAGGGCAAGAGCCACCACTCTTCGGCATCCTCCAGCAAACGGGGGCGATGCAGGCGCGCGATGAGCTGGTTCTCATCTGCTATCCCGCCCCGCAGGAGATGATGCGTTCCTATTGGGCCCATCGACAGATGGCACAGGAGCTGGCCAAGGCTGGAACGCAGAGCTTTCGCTTCGATTACTTTGGGACCGGCGATTCTCTCGGATCGACAGCTATGGTTGATCTTGCTCGTTGGCAGGCTGACATCGTAGCCGCTTATCGGCATCTGCGGGTCATCACTCGATCCTCAAAGATTTCTGTCATCGGCACGCGCCTCGGTGCGACGCTCGCCTGTCAAGCCTTGGCCGACATAGCGGTGCAAAGACTGATCCTCTGGGATCCCATCGCCTCGGGCGCGCGCTATCTCAGCGAATTAGAAATCTCTCATCAGAGCATGTTGCAAGCGCTCTTTGATAGGCATCTGACCATCGATGAAGTGGCGCGCAAAGAAGAACTCTTAGGCTTTCCCTTTCCGCTCGCAGCCCGCACGCAGATTCAAGAGCTCGCTTGGACCTGGCCGCAAAAGGCCAAGGCGATTCACATTCTCAGCAGCGATCCCAAGGGCACCGCGCAACTCGAGGCCGAGCTGGCCGCCGCGGCTTTGCCACCGAGTCATATCCCTCTGCAATTTCACGCCTGTGCCGATCCCATGCTATGGCAGGATCCTATGGCGCTCAAGATGCAAGCCTTTCCCCAGCATATGCTGCAGATGGTGGCGCGCATCATGGAGGGTCCCATCGGATGAAACGCATACCCTTAGTCTTCGGCGCTGATGCCCACCTCATCGGCATCCTACACCTGCCCGACGTGGCGGGTGATACCGGCGTCGTCATCTGGAATACGGGAATTTCCAATCGCGTTGGACCCTTCCGTCTGGCTGTCGACATCGCGGATACCTTTCCCGAGCTGCCTGTCCTGCGCTTTGATCTCTCGACACTCGGCGATAGCGATGCACGGAATTCAACCGCGCCGGCTCTCGAACGCAATAGCCTCGATGTCATCGATGCGATGAACTATCTCGAGCAGCACTACGGGCTCAAGCGCTTTATTCTCATGGGTATCTGTTCCGGTGCCGTCGACGCACACGTCACCGCCGTCGCTGATGCGCGCGTCATCGGTTTGGCGATGGTCGATGGCTACGTCTATCGCACGCCGCGTTTTTACGTCCACTTTTACATGCGGCGGCTGTTCGTGCCGCGCCGCGTCTTTGGCTTTCTCGCGCGCAAGATTCAAAAATTATTCAAGGCGCCCGAGCCACAGATTCAAGATAATTTCGAAGGGATCTATCCCGACGAGCGTGACATCGGCGATCAGGTGCAGCGCTTGGTCGATCGGGGCGTCGAGATGTACGTCGCCTTCACGGGTGGCTTTGAGTATCTCTATTCCTATCGGCAGCAGTTTCTCGATATGCTGCCGCGCGTGCGCTTTGGAGAGCAGCTCGAGCTAGAGCATTTTCCAGCCGTCGATCACCTGTTCACGCTCAGTGAGCACCGGACGCTCATCCTCAATCGCCTGCGTGGATGGATGAACCATAAATTTCTCAGTCCCCTGGCGATCAAGGCCTCGGCCCCTGTCGATCTCGTCTCACTGTTGCGACCTCACTGGAGCTCCTCTGCAGCGCGCGAGGCGATCGTCGATGATGGCAGCGTCATCGACTATCAAGCACTGGAGCGAGCCAGCCGGGCCTTGGCCCAGCATCTGCAGCAGCAGGGTATCGGACGCGGAGATTTGGTCGGCGTGTGCATGAGTCGCTCGCCTCAGATGATCGTCGCCGTCCTCGGCGTCTTGCGCGCGGGCGCCGCCTATGCGCCTCTCGATCCCGCTTATCCGCAGGATCGCCTCGATTACATGATGGACGTTGCGGCGATTAAAACTTTGCTCTTGAGCTCTGACCTCGAAGCGCGCTTTCGTCACTTCACGGGCCAGAGTCTGGTGCTCGATGATTTCAAGGGCACGCCCGAGGAAAATTGGCAAGAACCCAGCTTGCAGGCGCATGATCTCGCCTACGTGATCTTCACCTCTGGATCGACGGGCAAGCCGAAGGGCGTTGCCATGGGCCATGGTGCCCTGACTCAATTGATCCTCTGGCAGGACAAGACGCTGCCGCTGCCGCATCATCGCACCCTGCAATTCGCGCCCCTGAGCTTTGACGTCTCCTTTCAAGAAATTTTTAGCACGCTCGTGGCCGGCGGAAGCCTCTATATTATCAGGGACGATCAAAGGCTCAACCCCTATGAACTTCTTACGCGGCTGGCCGAACAAAAGATTCAACGCCTGTACTTGCCCTTTGTGGCCCTGCAGCTTTTAGCCGAGATGGCTCAGGTGCTCGATATCTATCCCGCATCGCTGGTCGACGTCATCACCGCCGGTGAGCAGTTGAAGGCGAGCGCTGAAATTCGGCACTTCTTCAAACGTCTTCCGACGTGCACACTACACAATCATTATGGTCCTTCTGAAACGCATGTGATCACAGCTTACACCCTCGATACCGATACCGATCGCTGGCAAGCTCTGCCCTCCATCGGTCAGGCGATTGAAGGCTCGGCGGTTTATCTGCTCGACGCCGATCAAAAACCTGTCCCTGCGGGCGAAACAGGTGAGCTCTATCTCGCGGGACTCTGTCTGGCAGAAGGGTATATCCATCGCCCCGACTTGACCGCCGAAAAATTTATTGAACTCGACAAGCCCGGTCTCGCGCATCGCCGCTTCTATCGCACGGGAGATCTGGGGCGGGTGATGCCGGATGGCAATCTTGAATTCCTCGGTCGCATCGATGCGCAGGTAAAAATCCGCGGCTACCGTATTGAGCTCGGTGAAATCGAAGTGCAGCTCGAAGCCCATCCGGCGATCGCGCAGGCCATCGTTCAAGCCTTCGATACGGCCTCGGGAGAAAAAACGCTGGTCGCCTTCATCGTGACGAAGGCGCCCGGGTTTGATGCCGAAGCCTGTCGCTTAGCCTTGGCGTCTCAGTTGCCCGATTATATGGTGCCCGCTCATTTTGAAATGGTCGATGAGCTGCCGCGGACTCCGAGCGGTAAAGTCGATCGCCGGGCCTTGCCTGCCCCCAAAAGTCTGCAGGCGGCCACCGTGCCACCTCCGGCTCTAGCGGCCTCTGCCTCGCTGGCACCTGCGCCGCGTCCCGCTTCCTCGAGCGCGGCCGGCATCAGTCTGGAGGGTGTCCTCCAACTCTTCCGCGAACTGCTCAAGCACGATGCGATCGAAGCAGACGATAATTTTTTCCAGAAGGGCGGCACCTCTATCCTGGCGATGAAAGCCGTCGCCTTGCTCAAGCAAAGACACGGCATCGATCTGGCGATCACGCAGTTTTTCGAACGGTCCAGTGCCACGGCTCTCATGTCGATGTTCAATCAGCAGCCGAGCGCTGGGGCCCCTGCGCCGCGGCGTCAAGCACCGCCGGTACGAACGGTGGCAGCCGCCGCCGGACAGCGCGATATCGCCATCATTGGAATGGCCGGCTATTTTCCCGGTGCAGTCGATACCAGCGAACTTTGGGAAAGGCTGCTTCATTCCTATGACGGAACTGTTGCGATCAAAGAAGAGGAGCTGCATCCCAGCGTGCCTCATTCCTTGCGTCAGGATCCCAACTACGTCCGCCGCCGCGGGATGATCGCAGGCGCCGACGGTTTTGATCCTGCCTTTTTTCGCATGACGCCGCGCGATGCTGAGCTTTTAGATCCGCAGCAAAGATTGTTTCTTGAACTGGCCTGGCATGCGCTCGACGATGCGGGCATTACGGCGATGATAAGGGGAAGTCAGACGGGTGTATTCGCCGGCACCGCGCACAACAGCTATTACGTCGAGAGCGTGCTGAAAAATAGCGAGGTGATGCGCAAGGTCGGTAGTTTCCAAGCCATGCTCATGAACGACAAAGATTATGTAGCGACGCGTCTCGCGTATTTCTTGAATCTGAAAGGCCCGGCTCTCAGTATCCACACCGCTTGCTCCACTTCGCTCGTCGCGCTCATCAATGCGGTCGATTCTCTGCGGGCGGGACGTTGCGAGATCGCCATCGCCGGTGGTGTGGCCGTGCAGGCTCCGCAAAAGG
Organism: Oligoflexaceae bacterium; assembly: GCA_947474445.1. Taxonomy (GTDB): domain Bacteria; phylum Bdellovibrionota_B; class Oligoflexia; order Oligoflexales; family Oligoflexaceae; genus Oligoflexus. Next base: position 13,291 of record CANJJY010000036.1, on the reverse strand, counting down.
CTGGTTATCTCTATCAGGAAGGCGCTATCTACGCGCGCGATGGGGTCTGCCGACCCTTCTCCGCCGATGCCACCGGCACTTTCTTCAGCGATGGAGGCGGGGTGGTCATCTTAAAACCTCTGGCCGCAGCCAAGGCCGATGGCGATCGCATTCTCGCTGTGATCAAAGGTGTCGGTCTCAATAACGATGGTCAAGATAAAGCCAGCTTTTCAGCGCCGAGCGTCGGCGGACAGGCGGCTTGCCTCAGTCTCGCCCTCGAAGACGGTGCGATCGATCCGCATACCGTTTCCTATGTTGAATGCCACGGCACCGCCACGCCGATCGGCGATCCGATCGAAGTCGAAGCGCTGGCCCAGGCTTATCGCATCAGTGAACGCAAAAATAGCGGCAAAGCCGAGCCCTGTTTGATCGGTTCGATCAAAAGTAACTTTGGGCATCTCACCGCAGCGGCTGGAGTTGTCGGTCTGATCAAAACGGTGATGGCTCTGAAGCATCGCACTCTGCCAGCATCAGCGCATTTTTCAACGCCAAATCCTCTGATCAACTTCCACGATGGCGCTTTGCAGGTCGTCGCGCGGCCTCAGAACTGGGTCTCTAGCGGATTGCGACGCGCAGGAGTCAGCTCCTTTGGATTCGGCGGTACCAATGCGCACGTCATTCTCGAAGAAGCGCCGGTGACGGTGACCCCCGCAGCGGCTGCGGGCCTGTCTCCGCAGCTCTACCTGTCGGCCACCCACGCCGATGGTTTAAAAATCCTTGCGCGCGCTTGGGCCGAAAAAATCCAGCGAGAGCCCGAACTCGACCTCGTCGCGGCCGGCATGAGCTCGCAGGTGGGACGTCAGCACTTTGCCCATCGCACGACGGTGACGGCGGTAACGCGCGATGCGCTCCTTAAACAATTGGAAGACTGGCGCGATGAAAAGGGTCGCGAACTCAAAGGCACGGCCCCAGCCCTCGCCCTGGTCTTTCCGGGTCAAGGCAGCCAATACCTCGGCATGGGAGCTGATCTCTGGCAGAGTCTTCCTCCTTTCCGCGCGGCCCTGGAACGTCTGCTTCTCCTCGCCGAGAAGTTGAAGGCTCCACCGCTCCGTTCTCTGCTCTTAGCTCAAAACGGGGAAGCTGCCGATCTGAAGCAAACGCGCGTCACGCAACCGGCGCTGTTCGTCATCGAACTGGCTCTCGCGCAAACGCTCGAAGGTTTTGGCCTCACCCCCGCTTTTTACATCGGTCACAGCGTCGGTGAAATCGTCGCTGCGACGCTGAGCGGCGTGTTCACCGAAGAGGAAGCGCTCGGCCTCGTTATAGCTCGCGGCGATCTCATGCAAAAGCTGCCTTCCGGCGGAATGCTGAGTGTTCGGACATCGATCGACAAGGTGCGCGCGCTGCTGCCCGATACCCTCGACATCGCAGCGATCAACAGTCCCGATCTCTGCGTGATCGCGGGTCCCGACGCGGAGCTTGAAAAGTGGAGCCAAGTCCTCACCGCCCAGCATATCGCGCATCAGGCCCTGCATACCTCGCATGCCTTTCATTCGCGCATGATGGAACCGGCGATTGCACCGCTCTTAGAAAAGCTTCAAAGCTACCGTCTGCGCGCTCCGCAGCGGCCTATCATCTCGAGTGTGAGCGGACGGATTCTGTCGCCAGAAGAAGCGCGCGATCCGCACTACTGGGCCTCGCACCTCAGACAGACAGTAAACTTTGCCGAGGCTATCCGCGAGGCTTGGAAGCAGCCGGCCGTCGTCCTTCTCGAATGCGGTCCGCGGCAGACCTGCACGACCTTAGCTCTCAAACAAATCAAAGATCGGCAGCGTCAGACCGCGATCGCGACCTTGAGCGATCGCAGCGGCGAGGGTCAGGAACTCAAAGCCCTGCAAGAGGGACTGGCTAAGCTCTGGCAGAGTGGACTTGAAGGCGACGCGCGCCTCTTTTGGCAACATTTCCCTCACGCGCGCGTCAGCACGCCGAACTTTCCGTTTCAGAAAAAGAAGCTATGGATTGAACCCGATACCGCAGCAGCGTCTGCTCCGAGCCGAGAGATTCTGCCCGCCATCCCTTATCAGACAGAGGTTAAGCCTATGAGTTCCAGCACCGTTGATCACATCCGTCCTGAGGTCTATGCCTTGCTCGAAGAAGCGTCGGGCATCGAAATCGAAGCTGGACAAGAGCATCTCAGCTTTCTCGAGCTCGGCTTTGATTCTCTCTTTCTCACGCAGGTGGCGATCAGCTTGCAAAATACCTTTAAGGTATCGATCACCTTCCGTCAGCTGATGGAAGATGTGACGACGCTGGAAACGCTTTTGAATTATCTCGCGACTCATATGACGGCCGAGCAAAAGCAAGCCTATGCATCGACGGCGACGGGCGGAAACCCGATGCCGGCGGCACAGCTCGCGCCTTCTTACGCAGCCGCGAGCTATGGAGCGCCGTCTGCGCCCTTGCCTCAAGCGCCTGCTCAGGTCTGGTACCCCGGGCCCGCTCAGGGTCCCGTCTCCGGCGATCGCCAACAGATCGTGGCGCGTCAATTGCAATTGATGGAGCAGCAGCTGTTTTTCCTTGGCGCGGGCGGCGCGATCCCTGGGGCAGGCGGCGGCGGATTACCATTGCCTCAGCCTCACCATCAGTCTTCGCAGGACATGGCGCCAGCTCCCGCTGCTCCGCTGCCGGTTCAAACGGCATCAACCGCGGTGACAGCCGTTGCCGGCCATGCTCCCAAGCGCGAAGGTGGCGACGATACGGCAGAAGAAAAAGAATTGAAGTCCAAAGCCTTCGGTGCGATCGCCCGCATCCAAAAAACCAGCGAATCTATGACCGATCTGCAGCGTCGCACACTCGCTGAGTTCACGGCGATGTACACGCAGAAGACCAAAAAGTCTAAGGACTATACCCAAACTCACCGTCGTCACATGGCGGATCCGCGCGTGGTCACCGGCTTCAAACCAGCGCTCAAAGAACTGGTCTATCCTCTCATCATCGAACGGTCATCGGGCTGTCAACTCTGGGATTTGGATGGCAACGTCTACATCGATATGCTCTGCGGTTTCGGCAGCAACTATCTGGGCTATCAGGCCGACGTCATCCTCAAAGCTTTGCAGGAGCAGCTCAAACGCGGCATGGAGCTCGGGCCCCAGCAGGCTCTCGTCGGTGAAGCCTCGCGGATGGTCTGCGAATTGACCGGTTTCGATCGAGCGGCTTGGTGCAACACGGGATCTGAAGCGGTCCTGGGCGCCATACGTATCGCCCGAACCGTGACCGGCCGCAGTCAGATCGCAAGTTTCAACGGTTCCTATCACGGTATCAACGATGAGGTCATCGTCCGCGGGACGAAAAAGCACAGACCCGTCGCCTCAGCGCCCGGCATCCTGCCTAATGCTGTGCAGAATATGCTCGTCCTCGATTACGGCACGGAGGAGAGTCTCCGCATTATTCGCGAAAAGGCGCCGCAGTTGGCCGCTATTCTGGTCGAACCTGTTCAGAGTCGTCGACCCGAGTTTCGGCCCGTCGAGTTCCTCAAGGAACTGCGCAAGATCTCGCGCGAAGCGGGTTGTCTGCTGATCTTCGATGAAGTCATCACCGGCTTCCGCTATTCACCCGGAGGCGTGCAGAGCGCCTTTGGAATCCAAGCTGACCTCGGCACCTACGGCAAAGTCGTGGGCGGCGGCATGCCCATTGGTATGATCGCTGGCGCACGCCCCTACATGGATGCGCTCGATGGTGGCTTCTGGTCCTTCGGCGACAGCAGCATACCTGAAGTCGGGGTCACCTACTTTGCTGGAACCTTTGTCCGCCATCCTTTGGCCATCGCCGCTGCGCATGCGACCCTCACTTTCCTCAAAGAACAAGGTCCATCGCTGCAAGCCGGGATCAATCAAAGAGCCGATCATCTCTGTCAGGAATTGAACGGGATCTTCCAGCGCTATGGGACGCCTTACGACTACTGCAACTTCGGATCTCTGATGAAGCTGAAAACCAAGGATGAAAGCCTTCCCTATCAAGAACTGCTTGGCTGCTGGCTGCGCAGCAAGGGGATTCATATCATCGATGGCTTCCCGACCTTTCTCACGGCGGCTCATCAAGATGAGCATATTGAAAAGATTATCCATGCCTTCAAGAGCAGTATCGAAGAGATGGGAGCCGGCGGATTACTCGACAAAGATGGCAAGGGCCTGGCGACCGTCACCGCTGCCCAGCAGTATTTTGCAGATCAGGGTCTGAAGGATAAACCCAAGGTCAAAGGCGCCCGTCTCGGTCGCGATAGCGATGGGAACCCAGCTTGGTTTGTCGAGGATGAGCAGCATCCCGGTCAGTATCTGATGATAGGCTGAAAAAGACGAAGTCCGGTTCGAAGGGCTTTAAAAATGACATTTCCCATGAGTCCTGCAGATGGAGCGACTCGAGTCGAGACGGACAGCGTGCTTCCCAATAAGCTGGGGCTGTCCGGATCACTCTTGGGTTTCAATCCCACCGGCGAGCGAGCCCCCGGGCGATACTCCGTCCCATCGCTTCGATGCGCAAAGGATCAAGCGTTACGTCGTCGAGCTGATAGTGGGAAAGGTCTTCGGCGCAGGTGGCGAGCAGATGCTTCGGCACATCGAGCGATAAGGCTCGCGTTTGACTCAGATGCTGATGACTGAGGTAGGCCGACGCCGCTTGATAAGGATCGTTCATTGCCCACGCATAGCCATCGGCCGTGAGGGCTTCCTGCAGGACCTGCGTCAGTCTCGGATCACCCATTTCCTGGAATTGATCATCCGCTGTAATCAGATCGATCTTGCGCTGATAGGCATGGTTGTGCGCTTCCAGATATTGGTCGACGTAAGACGGCAGGAGCTGAAAGGACACCGGAAAAATCTGCTTTTGCCCGCCGTCGTTGACAGGACAAAAACTGGCCATCGTATGCACATCCAAAAGATAAGCCGTCCGCACAGCCCGCATGCGATCATAGAGACTGAGGGTATAATCCAAGGTCTGCTGATGCAGAGCTAAGAACCGCGGCTTGAGTTGCTTGATGAGCGGCGTGGGCAGACACCCGCGCAGACAGTGATCCATTTTTCGACCACCATCGATGATGCCGCGCGGGTAACTCACATCGACCACCAGGGTGGTGACATCGGTGAGCCGCGCGCAGTGATGGGCGATGGCATGGGCCAGATCTCCCGCGCCGACATCGCGTTCAATCTCCAAATAGGTCGTAAAGAGAGGCCAAATAGACTGCATATCAGGATGCTGCTCGATTTCGGGAAAGGCCGCGAGGAATTCCTCCTCACCGGCACCGTGCGGCACGGCGCAGACCATGAGACCGGGACGCGAGCCCTGGTAGGTAGTTTCATGGACACTGGGGTAAGTCATAGCAAAGCAATCCCGATAGCAGAAAATGGAAAAGACAATCTAACACGCCCCCCTTGAGTCGGCTAGCGCGCGATCGAGGGCAAACCCTCAGCCAAGTCTGGCCAGAACCGGAACTTGCGTGATAGGGTGAGCTTACATGATGACCGCCGGACTTGGGTTCTGCCAGGGTCAAGGTACGCATAAGGAGTAGGTGGGTGGATCATATTTCACAGTGTCGTCGCGAAGTGTTTAAACAGCTCTGGGACCATTATTTTCAGCTCGTGCCTTTCGCGCCGCAGATTGTGCAGGCCTTTCAGGCTCGTCAGGATGCATGGATCGAGGATCACGTCGCCTATCGGACTCTTCCAGGCGAGCATACGGGCAGTCACGTTCTACAGGGGCTGTTCGAAGCTCTCGGTTACACCCGCAAAGATGACTATCATTTTGAAGAAAAGCAGCTGAAAGCTTTCTGGATGTGTCCGCCCGATACCAAGGGTCACAGTCGTGAAGCCTCGCCCAAGGTATTTATTTCTGAACTGATTCCCGGTCGCTTTTCGCCCGAATTTCAGGAAGTCCTCCGGCGCCTGAGTTCGCAGGTCGTGGCCTCGCCGCTCCGACGCATTCAATCCTTCCGCGAACGAGCGAAGACGGGACATGTCGAAGCTTCGCGGAGCCTCGTTACGGAATGTGTGGCCCTGCTCACTAACTTTCCGGCTTGGAATCGACCCAGTGTGCGCGATTACGAGATTCTCAAAAAAGAGAGCGAATACGCCTCGTGGACCATGCTGTTCGGCAACCAGATCAACCATTTCACCGTCAGTTCGCACCTGATGAAAACCTTTCCGAAAATCCAGGCCGTGGCGGACTTTTTGGAAAATGAGTTGAAGGTGCCGATGAATCATTCAGGCGGTGTCGTGAAAGGGACGGCGGAACTCCGGCTCGAACAGATCGCGACGATGGCGGCTGATGTCGATTACGAATTCCAAGAAGGTGTCGAACGCGTCGCCTATGGATTTGTCGAGTTCGCGCATCGCTATCCCCTCGAAGGCCGCAAATCGGATGGAGCTTGGGAATCCTATTACCAGGGATTTGTCACTTCCAATGCCGACAAGATTTTTGAATCGACCTTTCGTTGAGACGGACTCTAGGGGGCAAAATCAACCAGCCGATAGGCGGGGTTTTGCCAGCCTGATCGAGCGAGGTTTTGGATGGCCGTGGTGATCCAAGCCTCGTAAGGTTCGAGCAGCGTATCGACCGCGATGCCGGCTTCGCAGGCATCCGGTCCGGTCGATACAACTGCCAACTGTCTCAGTCCATCCTCGGTCTCGATAAATTCTGGACCTCCGCTATCGCCCGGACAGGTTCCCCGCCCCGCACCACCTGAAAGTAAAATCATCCCAGCATCCTCGAAGGTCTTCACATAGCTCATCGGCACTTTGCGCAATTCGCTTTTGGTCTCATCGCAGGCAGTGGATTGACAACCAAATCCAGCGGCTTTGATGCGTATGGGCTCGCTTTGCAGCGCTGACGCTGAGGCGATGGAAACCGCTTGATAAGAACTTGGGATCTCCGCATCGGGATCGATCAGGGCGATGGCAAGGTCATCGAGCGGGCGACCAGGACTCGGAACTTTTTGAACATCGACGCGCGCGATGATGCGCTTGTCGTAGACATCGCTCACCGCATGGGAATAGCCGCTGTGAATCGCGACCCGGCTGACGCGAGCCATCTGAAAGCGATCACGCGCATCGGTCGCCGGTTCAAAGCTGCGTTGGAACAGAATAAAAGGCTTTTTCTCGAGCTCGTTGAAGCAATGCGCAGCGGTCAGGATATGCCGCGGGCCGATCAGCGAGCCGCTGCAATACTGTCCGCCCTTGTCTCCGAGATCCACGAGGGCGACGGTGTGGGTCGCGATTTTATCCTGAGCCGCGACGCGCGTGCCGCCGACGATCTTGGGATCGCTCGTCTCACCGACGGAGAGCTTTTGATGCGAGGTTTTGCATTGCATGGTCAAGGGGATCGCCAGGAGCCAAAAGCAGGGGAATTTTCGCAAGCAAAAGTGAATTGGCATAAGTTCCTCCGGAGCATCTCTCAAAGATAGCACAGAAGTTTGGACCTTAAACTTGTGTTCGCCCCTTGTGAGCGACCAGCACTTTGCTCGGAACAAAAAGATTTCAAAATCGCATTATCTAAACTCCCTATCAATGCTCTTTACAAGAAATTTATTTAGGGCTAGCTTCAAGATGACCTCCACGAGACTCAGGTTTAGAAAATAGAAAGCCACGAAAGGAAAACACCGTGAAGAAGACTCTAGTTTTCTGCAGCTTGCTCGGTTTGAGTATGAGTGCCCCATCTTTTGCGCGTGGTATTTTGAATGGCGGTTATGGCCACGGTGGTTACAACGGCGGCTACGGCGGGTGTAATGGCTATGAATCTCACCATGATGACGATGGTAACGCCAGCAACTGTGGTGGGATCTACATCGATCATCGCATCACCGACTACTGCTGGACCACGAAGGAAAATGGTAAAGGGGTACTAGGGGATACCTTTTTTGGAGCCTGGCGCGATCTTCCACGTGCACAAGCAAATGCCACAGCCTTCTGTCTCGAGACGCACGATGAGACCTATTGCCGTGAGCATCTTCAGTGCGAAGCGAACGACCCGAACGATGGGATGTAATCGCTTGCGGTCTTAGGCAAGGCCATCCTGAAGTTAGAGCTCCCCGTCCAATCGCGACGTGGGGCTTTTTGCTTTCTGGGCATTGAACCTCTTTAATCAAAAATAAAAAAGCGGCTCCGATCGTAAAAACGTCGGAGCCGCTTCTCTTCTTTATGCATCAAAGTGATTTGCAGCAGCGAAAGCTCAGGTGATAGTTTTCGTGACTTTTGGCATGGCGGATGGTCGTTCCGTGCCAGTAGGGTGCACGCCAGCGGCAATGATCCGGGTGCGCTTGATATTTGTCCCAGATAAACCAGCTACCCTTCATTTCTGTGTAGCCCAGCTTTTTCGAACCGGTGCTCGCCATCTCATCGGGCTTGGTCGGGATGTTCATGTGCTCGGCGGCGTTGCCGTGAATATCGAACACTTCAAGGGCGCTCTTGCATTCGGGAAAGGAACCGACAGGATAGGTGTTGGAACCGCAATGCTCCCAGTTGCCGCCGTTGCAACCCTCATCTTTGGTGCTGTTCATCGCGCAATTGCCTTTTTTGCGCTCTTTACCATAGGACCAAACGGGATTTTTATTGGCGATCGCATTGTGCGTGGCGCGGCGCGCTTTTAGCTGTTGCTCAGGGGGAAGATTGGTGAACTTGTCGAAGTCATAATCGGGCTCGAGCAATTCACCCGCGCAGGCGCCTTCCCACTCGTGTGCATCGCAGATGCGCTTACCGACGGCGGCGCAGATGTCGACGGCTTCGACCGCTTTGGTCCAGACCACGGGGTACTCGCAGGGAATATTCGGAAATTCAAATTGGTCGATACAGGCTTTGGCATCTTCCGGCTTTTGTTTGCTCGGATTGTAGAGAGGGGCCATGTAAGGCGCGCCGCAGATTTTCTCAAACTGTGGGTTTTCATAACTGATCTTGTTTTGGGCCAGTTTCGCTAGGCACTGTTCGGTCGAGAGAGGGTGTTTGGTGATCTTGGGATTACCCTGACCGATCACGGGAGAGGTTTTGCGAAACTCATCCAGAACCTTTTGATAGGCGGCGATCTGAGCAGCGCGATCTTCGGCGCGAGCGGGCACTGACGTGGCGAGTAGCGTCGCGAAAGTGAGTGAGGTAAACAGGGGGGCCAAAGCCAAAGCAAGCCGTAGCTGAAGTCTCATGGGACCGCTCCTCGCAGTGAGACGAAACGAAAATAAAAGTGTTGGTCTCTATGATAGCCTATCTCAGTCATTTTTTGCACCGACATTGAGATTGCGCCAGGGGCGGTGTCCCTGTAACTAAGTAGGATGAGCTTCAGGTGCCCTGGTGCGGTTTTCTATCCCCCCCTTTTTTACTGAGGAGCCCCTCGTGCGTAACCATCGCCTTCTTTTATTCTCCAGTTTCATGGCCAGTGTCAGTCTCGGAACAACTTCACTTCAAGCGGCTCAGACGCGCCAGGCGTCCTTCGGTGCGGGAACCGACGATGGAGGGTTGATTTTGGGAGCTCATTTTGATTTCAACGATACGGCCACCGAAAGCTATGGCGCTTACACACAACTCTTCTCGAAGGATACCAACAAGGGGCAACCGGGTTTGTTCGCTCTCGGGGCCCATTTTCGCGGGCACACCAAAGTGGGGATCTTTGATTACTACATCGCTCCAGGCTTTGGGATGCTGCACCACAGCTTAAAGAAGACGGAGTTGCTGTTTGGGCCCATGCTCAGCTACGGATTGAGTGCGGATCTCGACAAGTCTATTGCGCTTGGCATCGAGAACAGCAAGTTCTATAGTTGGGTCGGCGAATACAAGGGTCTTTTGAAAGACTCTTTCCTCGCCACTTTTCGCTATAATCTGCCCTAAAAAAAGGCTGTTTTGTGCATTTTGGTCGCGTTGCCGTCGACGTTGGGCTCGACCTCAGCTTACCCGCTCCCAGACCGCGGACCGCAGGCTATCTCAAGCTGGGTCACAAGGGCCGTGGCCTCATCTATCCCGGAGCTCCCGTTTGGGCCGACCGCGAATGGGTTGGTTCCTTTTATCCGATGGGAACCCGACCGGGCGATTATCTCCGACAGTATGCCAAAAAATTTTCGACGGTTGAATACAACGGCAGCTTTTATCACCTGCCCCAGTTGACTCAAGTGCGGCAGTGGACCACGCAGGTCGGGCCCGAGTTTCGATTCTGCCCTAAGCTGCCGCGGTTGATCTCTCACGAGCTCGGACACGGGCTCGATCAGGCTCTTCTGCACAGCTATGGGGCGATGTGTGAAGCCTTTGGTGAAAAGTATGGCATGAGTTTTATGCAGCTGCCCGATTACTTCGATGTGAGCCACGCTCCGGCCCTGGGGAAGTTTTTGGATGCCTGGAGCTCAAGGTGGCCTCTGGCCATTGAATTCCGTCATCCTTCCTGGTTTCAAGATCACATGCTGATCGACCCTGTGATCGACCAACTCTACCGCTCGCGCGTCAGTGCCGTGATCACCGATACGCCCGGACGCCGTGATGTGCTCCACGCGTCGCTCATGTATCCGCAGGTGATGATTCGCTTTGTCGGTTGTTTTCCTTCGCGGCGCGATGAAATGCGTCTCAAGGCTTGGGCGGATCGTCTCGATACATGGTCGCGGGCGGGGATGGACGCACTTTACTTCTTTGTCCATCAGGAGCGACATCCGGCAATTCCGCAGAATGTCGACTACATGATGCGAACCCTGCTCGAACGCGAGGCTCAAGGCCTCATGCGTCCGGCGACAGGAAGCGAAGAGGCGCCCGCCGACGATCAGTTTCTCTGGACGTAGACAGGTCTCAGTTGGGAGATGCCTCGGCGCCTTCTGGCTGACGCGTGCTTTGCTCGTAGAGCTGATCGAAGTTGATTGGCGCGAGGATCAGGGGAGGAAAGCTGCCTTTCAGACAGAGACCATCGACGGTTTCACGCAGGTATGGGAAGAGGATATTCAAGCAAAAAGTTCCCATCAAACGACGGAGGGCTTCGCCTTCCAATCCTTTGATCGTGAAAATACCAGCCTGCTCCACTTCGATGACGAAGGCGGGCTTATCGTTATTTTTACTCGTGATCGTCATCTCGAGGGCAACCTCGTAGACGTTGTCGGCGATGCGACGGTTGCGCGTCTGCATCTCAACGTTGACCTGCGGCTTCCAGGCCTGTCCAAACGTTTCGACCGGACTTGGGGATTCGAAAGAAAGGTCTTTGACGTAAATACGCTGCAATGCGACTTGGATTTGATCTTGTTCAGACATCGACGAACTCCAGCAATGAAATCTAGGGCGAGCTTCTGGGAGGGCCACAGTAGCCGAACTACGAGGCTTCTACCACCGTTTTCTCTGCTAGGAATCTGCGTGGACGATGAGGTTTGTCCTCAGCTCGAAACAGCAAACCCAGGCTTTTTTACGGCCTGGGTCGCATTTTTATTGAGCGTCTCCGCAGCTCACTTGGGAGCGGTCGGAGGCGGTGGCAATGGAGGTAATTTTGGCTCAGGCGGACGATCGGGAGGCCTCACGTCCGAAGCCGAACCGGCAATCACATCGTAACCGCGGGTCGAAGCTGTCTCGGCCGTGTCGATCTTGTACTTGCCGGTCGTAGCATCTTGAGAGAAGCACTGTTCGGTGATCAAGTTACCTTCGTTGCCGACATAACGGGCATCTTTGTCAGGACTGGTGTTCTGTCCACCGCGTGGATGCCAGAAGCGGACAGGAGCTAAAGAAACGGTCAGATCGCTGGCAGCCTTTCGGATGGAGACGTTTTGCGTTGCGCCGGAGATCCCGCAGCCTTTGATCAGACCCTCATCGTCGGCTTCCATCGAGAAGAGAAAACCGCGCGCTGATTCACCTTCGAATCCACCTGGATTCATCCAGTAGCTGAGCGTTCCTGCGCCGGTGGCAGGATCCATATCGAAGGCTACGTACTTGATCGCGTGAATATCGGCATTGGTGGCTTCTTTGGGAATGACATCGAAGTTGATGAAGCCATCGTCATCGAGGGGATCGTACTTCTCGTTGACCATCGCTCGGGTCAATTCCGCGGTGACGTTTTCTTTGCCAGCATCGTCGGTCGACTTCTGATAGTTGATCGACATGATGTCATATTTTTTGTCTGCAACATTCGGATCATTAGGCATGTATCCGGGCGCCTTGCTGCCGAGGGGTTCGCGTTCAAAGGTGAGAACGCCGCTTTCATCGCCCCCTTCTGTGGCGGCTGGCGTGTGCCGGAGGGTCACGTAATCAGTCTTGCCGAAGGGATTGAGGATCGCGATTTCTGTGATGTAGGTGATCGTATCGTCATCGTTGGTGACAGCGCTCATCTCAGCGGTGGTAAAGCTGATGGGAGCATCGGCAGGCAAGGAATCATTGATTTGTTCCGACAGATCGATGGCGGCTTGATCGGGCTCTGGCTTGGCGACTTCAGTGCCGTTTTTCTCAGCATCTTTTTTGCCAGCGCAGATTAAACCTTGCACCATGGCGAGCGCGCGGTCGACCTTGTGCGAGATATCGTCGACTTCTGATTTGGCAAAGGTCACCATACAGGCTTGGCCGTCGCCATCTGTGCCGTCTTTGGTCCCCCAGGATTGATTGGGGCGGTCCGCGAAGGTGGAAGGATTCATATCCGAATCAAACTCGTAGCAAGTGACCTTGGCGGTAGGAGCTTGGTGTTCGGCGATTTCACCGGCGGCAAAGCAACTGCCTTCGCCGCGGAGACGTTTGTCGGCGGTGGCTAGTTTTTCTGAATAAGTACCTTCGCTCGCATCTGCGGCGAGACGGAGACTCGCCTGCCCGTCGGGAAAGACGGACAGAGCCAGGGTTCCTGGGTAAGCCGTCGCTAAGGCATTCGCTTCTGTTGTGGTGCCACCGGTTTTCGTTGACTGGGTGGTTCCTCCGGCCGCTGCGGCTTCTTCTTCGGCCGTAGTGGTACTTTTCGCACTGCAAGCTTGCAAGCTCAATGCTGTGCTCCCGATCAGGATCAAATTCCGCAATATCTGCCTTGAGATCAGATTGTTCATGTGACATTTCTCCTTGCACCTGTACGTGCCTGACTTGCTGAACAGGGCCTTAGTCGGTCGCCTGCGCTTAAAATTGAGCAATGGTCATTTACATCAATCAATACAGCATATTATGATGTGTCTTTTGTTGGCGATCGTGGCCTTGGGAGGAATAGAAGCTAGCCTTAGCCATCATTTTTGTTCATGCTTCGGGCGAGAGCTCGCGCCAGGTCCTGGGAGGCAGCAGGAGCGACTTATACTATACTGAATCATCAATCGGTTTCGTGAATCCATTCTCTCGAGGGTGACATGCATAAACATATCAGATAT
>CANJJY010000035.1 GCA_947474445.1 Oligoflexaceae bacterium | reverse complement strand
CTTTCTGGCACAAGCGACGGGGCCGGCAGCCTATACGGGACTAGTTCAGGCCAACGGCTCGGCGTTCAAGGTGCCGCCCGTTTTATCGAATAGCATCCAAGGCCAGATCCCCCTCGGAAACGGCTATGCGCAGAGCACCTTTGTCACTAAGCACGGGGCGGATGCACTGGTCATGACCTGCGAAGTCTCCAGCGTCAACCACATCATTGCCGCTAAGCGAGCGATTTCCGGCGATAACGTCAACGGTGGACGGACTCTGCCTGAAGCCGCCGCCATGAAATACGGCAGTGATCTGCCTTTAGCCAACCTGATGCTGGCCGGCGGGGGCTACGGCCAACATGGTGACGATGTCACCGTTCCTGAAAACTGCCGTGGCCAACCCGTCACCGATCCTCTGATGTTCGCCTTTGCCACGCATGGCTCAAGGGGTATCAACAACGATCTGAGCGCAACTGAAATGCGGGCGATGCGCAGCCTCAGAGCTCAACTCGAGACGAGCTCACGTTATCTGAATCAGTTCAAGGATTCACGCACGATCGATACGTATATGAAGAACCGTGAACGGGTGGTCGATATGCTGGAGAATGGCGATGCGATCACCAAGCTCATGCTGCTCGATCCCGCTTCGTCCAATCTGGGAGCCTTTGGTCTCAGCGCGTCGGCCGACTTCAATCAGGTCCGTGAAAAGTTCCCCAATATGGGGACCGATCCCTACGAAGCCCGCATGGCTCTTGCCTTTCTTTCCGTGAAGAACGGCCTCTCCAACGCTGTAACGATCGCGCCACCTCAATCGCCTCTCGTTACCTCAGCCGGCACTCCGAACTCACCTATTGCCTTTGATTGGTCGCATGTCGATCATCGCGGTGCTCAAAACGCAATGTGGAGCTATATCCTCAAGAGCGTCGATGGGCTCATCGATCTCTTGAAAGTGACGGATATCGGCGGCGATCCAGCCAATGGCAAGCTCTGGGATCATTCGGTTATCTATATCGCGACTGAGTTTGGTCGCGACAAGGTAGCGTCAGGGAGCAGCGGCCATCACCTCAATAACGGAGTCATCATGATTTCGCCGCTGATGAATGGCAACAAGATCTATGGAGGGATCGATACTGCGACGTCGCTGACTTACGGCTTTGACCCCGCCACGGGACAGCCCGATGCCAACCGCAAGATGAACGAACGGTCGGTTTACAGTGCGGTGGCAACGGCTCTTGGTCTTGAGTTTGAGGGACGGCACGATATGCGGGCTTTGATCAAGAAAACGTGAAGTCGAAAAAGAGATTCAGGGAGCGTGCCCCAAGGCGCGCTCCCGCTGCGCTTTAGAGCTTACGTTCGAGCGACAAAAACTTGGGACCAAAGCGATCCGAGAATTCAAGCGACATCGATTCCTGCTCGCCCGGCGCCACGCTGTGCATCTGCATGCGCATGACAAAAATCTTCCGTTCGGCATAATACTCGATGTGACCATCCTTATAATTCCAGGTGCCTTCCCCGTCGCCCAAGCGTGCGAGGTAGTAGTGAAAGCGCCCGTCCTTATACATCTGCAGTTCGATAGGATAGTCCTTGTTCACGAGCGTCACCGCCTTTTCCTGCGGCGTCTCAGGAGTATTTTCAAGAGGCTGAAAGTAGGACGCAGGCTTAGCGTAGACGGCATAGGGCCGTGGGGCTTCGTAGAGGTTTCTACAGCCAGCTAAGGAAAGCAAAAGCAAAGCCATCAGTGGGATCCAGCGTAGCATGCGTCCATCCTTTCATTAACGGTGGCCAATAGCCGCCTTGAGGGGGCGGTTGAAGGCGAAGATCGCGAGACCCGCAATACCCGCCATAACTGCCATCAAACCGAAAAAGTACATCTTATCCATGTGCTCGTAGAACGATCCGAGTTCGCCGCTCAGGTAGTTGCCAAAGAAGCTCGACATCAACCACATACCCATCATCATCGACACGATGCGCGCCGGAGCTACTTTGGTGACGAGAGACAGGCCGATAGGAGACAAATAGAGTTCACCGATTGTCAGTACCAAAGTTGTGGTCATCAGCCACATCACGGAACCTTTCTGGTCTCCCGGGACGAGCATAGCGGCGAAGATCATAATACAAAACGCCAATCCTAGCAGAATGCAACCAAGGGCCATTTTAGTGACTGAAGTTGGCTCTTTGCCTCTTGCAGCCTGAGCTTTCCAAAGCATCGTGAGCAAGGGAGCCAGTACAAAGATGCCGAGAGGATTGAACGATTGATACCAGGTTGAAGGCATTTCCCAACCGAAGAACATGAAATCCGTTTTTTGGTCGGCCCACAGCTGCATGGTGTTGCCTTGCTGCTCATAAACAGCCCAGAAGACAATGTTGAGAGCGCAGAGGACAACGAGGGCGCCTATGCCTTTCCACTCGGCAGGAGTCATTGGCTCTTTTTCTTTGTGGATAGCGGCCTTGGCGGCCTTATTCTTGATGACAGTAGCATTCTGCGAAAGATACTTTTGCCCCCAGAGATAGACAATCAGTCCAACTCCCATGCCAACACCCGCGCAGCCGAAGCCCCAGTGCCAACCCACCTTTTGCCCCAATGTACCGCAGATCAGCGGAGCAAAGAACGCCCCGAGGTTGATGCCCATGTAGAAAATTGTGAAAGCCCCGTCACGTCTCGGGTCATCAGCAGAATATAGGTCGCCCACTTGAGTCGAGATATTCGGCTTGAATGCGCCGTTGCCGAAAATCAAAAAAGTCAGAGCGACGAAGAAAAGGCTTTCCGATGCCATCAGGAAATGACCGATCATCATCAGGATTCCGCCGACGATCACAGTCCATTTCTGTCCCAGCCATCGGTCGGCTATGATACCACCAAAGAATGGGGTGAAATATACGAGGCCAGTATAGAGACCATAGATTTTTGAAGCTAGGGGATGCCCAACTTCGACACCAAACAAGCCGCTGACCCAAGAAAATCCCAAGACATGCTGCCCGACATCGGGTTGAATGAATAAGTAGTTCACCATGTAAAGGATCAACAGCGCCCGCATCCCATAATAGCTGAAGCGCTCCCACATCTCGGTCAGAAACAAAACGGCAAGACCTTTGGGATGTCCAAAAAATCCGGTTTGATCCTTGCTCTTGTTCACGGGAATGATTTTTCCCGTCGTCTTCTTTTTAAGTTGCTGTGCCCGCCCTTTGGTGACCGGCCTCGTACCCTTCGCCAAGATTCTATCCTCCCTCTACCAACATAGCTGCGCCATAGACGCAAGCGCCTGAACCCTTTGATGCCTAAGTCAAGAGCTCATAACATTCTGTAGGAGGATAGCCAAGACAAGAAAATGATAGATGTAAGCTCCCGACTCAGAGAGCCGGGATCAGGACCTTGTAGGCTGGTTGACGGTTGACCAGTTCGGTGTCGATCGCTTCGAGTTTTACATGAGCCAGATCGATAAACGAGACTTCGAAGACGAAGGGTTTAAATCCTATACCGCCTTCCTGGCTAGCAATAGGCGCCAGCAGTTCGCGCATCGCTGGTGAACTCGTGCGCGCACATCCACCCGGGCGACCGACGAGACATCCTTGGCTGAGGTAGAGCGTATAATCGGCGGAAAGAGGATCCTGATCCAAACGAAACATCCGTCGCGCTTCTTCGCCTTGGGTATTTCGCACCACAACTAGCGCTGCGAGATGACCGCTATGCGGCTGATTGGGTCTCAAACGCAAATCGACACCCAAACGAGCATCCTTTTGAATACTTGCGCAGACACGTACTTCCGCTTGATCGTCAAAGTCTACCGGAACAGCTGCCGCAAGACTCTGTCCAAGGGCAAAACAATGCGATTTAATCGGGGTATTATCAGCCCAGTCAGCGGGGATTTGACTATGGCTTGGACTCGACGTCATGGGACGCGGCCCGCAGCCGAGCAGGGCGAAGAGACTGAGACAGCTTAAGACCTTTTGCATGCCCTTCTCCACGAAATCTGGGTGTTCCGATCGAGATAAAAATCGGAGAAATTCTCTTCATTCTACTCGAATGAAGGCTTTAGAGGAGTCAAAATTCGGATGCGAACTAAGAAATTTCTACGCGCCTGTTGTTTAACACTCTTTTAGTCTTTTTGCGCGGTTTCTCAAAATAAAGGTACTCACCGTGAAAAATCCAATTTTTTGGACCGCATTTCCTCGAGAGCCAGGCAGTTTCTTCCGATAGGAGAGAAAGCCTACGTGGCGAAGCCTTCCGGACAGAGGAAATCTAGGATGAGTCAAACCAGCCAGATAATCTCAGACAGAAAACACCCCCCCTTGAGCCTCGCCGAGGTGCGCGTTCTCGCCGGCGAACTCCAGGATCTCTGTGATCCCAGCCTTTCAAGTTCGGCGCGTCTGATCCTACTCAACCGCTTCTTTGTGACCGTCGAGAATTATCTGACCATGCATGGCATGACCGCCGATCGCCAGGGCTATTGGTTGGGTCAGCATTGGGGCTATCGATTGCTCCAGCATCTGGCCGATCATGTGGAAGTCTGTAAACGAGGAGATGTCGTGGCGTTCACCAAACTCCTCCGCTTTGTTGAGCAGCAGCTTTTGCCCCGGCTCGAAGCGCAGCTGCAGAGTCTAGCTTAATTCGAATTCAATTAAAGATCGCCGCGGATGCTTCGCGCTGCTGCAAAACGCGAAAACTGCGGGGCGGCAGACTCAGGTTTCTTTCATTGATACCCTGGCCATCCATCAGATCTGTGAAGCGGTCGCCGGGGAGCGGCACAGTTTTCCAAGCGTCCGACTTATTGATGGCAACCGTGACTTTCCCACCCGCTTCACAGCCTGACATCGTATAGACCCAACCATCACGATCGGCAAAGGTGGTCTTCCGTTGGCCGCGACCGATATTCTTGAAACGCGCCCTAACCTGGGCCAGTTTTTTAACCTGCTCGCGCAGCTTGATCTGATGACTGAGCAGCTTGCTATCATCCCACACCATCATACGGCGATTGTCTGGATCGCCGCCGCCCGCCATTCCAATCTCATCGCCGTAATAGACGAGAGGAATGCCGGGATTTGTGAAGATCACAGCAAAGGCGAGAGCCAAGCGTTCGTAAGGTGCGGCATCGGTCGGCTGCTGAAACTGCTGGTTCGACCAACCGTTCTCGGGACTACTGCCCAAGGTGCAATCGCGCAACTGCCGGCTCGCAAAGTGAATCGCTCGCGGAACATCGTGATTACCGATCCAATTGACCATCAGAGAGCGGTTGAAAAGACCCCTGTCGTAGAAACGATCGTTGGTCTGCAGCCAGTTTGCAAAGGCCTGGAGATTGCCTTCCTGCGTAAAGAGGGCCTGACAGGCTTCCTTTTTAAAGGGGAAATCAAATTGACCATCGAGCAAAGATTTGGAATCGACGAAGTTCTTTAGCTTGTCGCGGTTGGTATAATCGAAGGTCTCGCCGACCAGGTAAAAGCGTTCGCCTTCAGGATCGGGAAAAGTCTCTTTGACTCGCTGCCGCAGTTCCTGAAGCCATTGGAGAGGAACATGCTTGACGGCATCCAGACGCAAACCATCGATGCCATACTCTTTAGCCCACCAAATCGCATCGTTGACCGACCAACGTCGCGCTTCAGTCCGATAGAAATCAAAACTAGGAAGATAGGATGTGAAAGAACAGCGCGTCATCCAATAGGGATCGTCCCAAAGATTGTCAGGACCGCAGAGACGCTGCTCAAACTGTGATTGGACTCCCGCATTGGAAAACCATTCGGGATGAGCTTTGTAGAGGCCGCTATTGATATCTACGTGCTTCATCACGTAATCAAAGAGGACGCGAATCCCTTTTTGGTTAGCGCTGTCCGCACCATGTGCGGTCTGAATCAAGCTTTTAAGATCCGCTTCGGTTCCGTAACGCGATTCCACTTGCGGCCTGGGATTGGGCTGGTTCATGTCGCTGTAATCGATCGCGGCGGGGGAAGGCCAGTAGCCATGATAGGCAGAATATTGATTGCGATCGAGCGCGGGGGTTACCGACGCGCCGGCTTCGTTTCTATTTTCAAACGGTGCCGAGAGCCACAGTGAGGTGACGCCGAGATCCGTGAGATAGGGGATCTTCTGCGTCAGACCTTGAAAATCGCCGCCTTCATACTGGGCACTGGCCCCTTTCGGCCCAGAACCGCCCGATGCGCCGGGAACAGGCGACTTCATCCCATCGCTATCAGCGAATCGATCGACGAGAGCGAAGTACATCACCGTATCACGCCAATCGAAGGCTTCGCTGTCACGGCACTGAGGGGAAGGTTGTGTAACGGTCTGATCATCGCCACACTGATAGACACTATTGAAGCCACCGAATGCGTCCGCTTCTCGCGTGACCGCAAAGGGATCGGCGACCCACTCGGTACCGTTCACAATAAACTTATAGAGGTTTTTTCCAGCGGGCATCGTGCGCCGCACGGTCCATGTATCGCCTTGACGGGTGAGAGCGATGGCACCATCCATCGGACGGGGAGCCCAGTCGGTGAATGATCCTGACAACCAGACGCTAGCAGCATCGCGACTCGTAAACGAAAAGAGAGCCTCACAATCTGTCGCGTATGCCATGTTGGAGAGATAAAAGCTGAGTCCCATAGTCAGCCAATTCTGCCACTTCATCGTAAGCCCCTTTTTCAACTTCAGAAATATCCCGGTCGACAGGCGTATGCCACGAAAACGGTCTGCACGTCGCTATAAAAACTGACTTGGGAGAAAAGGTTGATTCAGAAAAATTGAAGACCAACCCCCATGACGTTTTCTCGCGGCTAGCTCTTTGTGAACAATTTTTTACTTTTTCGCAAATTTTTTCTGGCCAGTCAGTCAAAGCTGGACTATGGTGGCCTTCGAAGTGAATGAAGGAGAGGCTGGACATGGGTTATATCAAAAGAGAATTAGCAAAAGCATGCGCCTTAGGTCTTCTGGGCTTTAATCTTTGGGCATGCGGTTCGCAGCAAGCCCCTGAGACAAGTTCAGTCAAAGTCACTAACGGCCGCAAAGCTCTGGCTCAGGAATTTCCCTCGGTGGTTATGCTGGTCATGTTGACGTCCCAGGGCCAAGGTATCTGTACCGGCACCTTCGTCAACGATTCGCAAGTCCTCACCGCCGGCCATTGCGTCGAGGGTCTCGACAATAATAATCTCATGCTGTTTTACGCCGCCGAGATCAACGGTCAGCTGACTCCCGTCGCGCGTGCGCAAAAATTTCAACGGCATCCCGCTTACGATATCAAACTCGGCGTGAGCCCAGTCGACGTTTCCGTCATCACGTTTCCCGCCGGCACCGCTCCTGCGCAGTCTCAGATCGCCAGCACCTCGCCTTCCAAAGAAGACGTACTGACGATCATCGGCTACGGCAACAATCAGAATTTTAAAGACACGACGGGCAAGCAAGGCGGATCGGGAGCGGGCGTCAAGCGCATCGGTACCAATAAGGTCGCAGCCGTCGCAGGTGGATTCATCCAGTTCCTCGGCGTTCCTGCCGCAATGAACCAGTTGCCAGAAGGTGATTTGGTTTCCAGTGGATCGGGCGATTCAGGCGGTCCCTTGTTCGTCGGTGGCAAGCTCGCAGGCGTCACTTCAGGCGGTGGATTGGCTGAGACGACGATCGGTCTACTCTCGAGTTCACTCTATGTGGATTTGAATAGTAGCCTTGTGCAGCCCTTCTTAGCTCAAGCTCTCAAACCATCCACCACTCGCTAAAGTTTTGGAGCCAGCAACGAAGAGATCGCCTTTTTGTGACTGGCTCTAAGAGGCTTTGACGGGAGGGCGCGCGAGAGTCGTCCGCTTTTTGAACCGCAGAGGCCTCTCGATCATCTCCTTCAATGCCGCGCTATGCGGCGCCTCGAAATAGATCTTATGGCAAGCCAAATCCCCTGCATTGATCGTCAAAGCCATCATCAGCTCATCGTAATCGCGCGCTGGATCACTTGAAACGGCTTCTGTTCCCGGTGCTATGGACTTCGCGTGCAGCTCCAGCGGTGTTTGTTCGTCGATGGCCTTCAAAACGCGTTTGCGCAGAGATACGACTTTTGAGTGAATCTTTTCGCTGTGAAGATCGGCGGCCAGGTCAAGATGGTGGCGCGCTTCGGCCAGGCGATTCATGCGGCCCAAAGCTAGACCTAAGTTATAGTGAAGGACAGCCTGCACTTCGACATTGGCGTCGGGTACAGCTTGGATGGCTTCATTGTAGAGACTGGTCCCGTCTTCAAAGCGATCATTGCGAATCAGGGAGATAGCTCGATTGTTGGTAAACGACACGATATTGATCAGAGACTGCAGGGATTGCATCAGCGATTTGGCCTTCTTGGAATCGCCGTGCACCAGCGCTGACTTGGTTTCTACTTCAGCGACGGCCTGACTGTCGGGATCGAGATCCATCGCTTGTTCGATCAATTCTCCATAGGCTTTTTCTTCCCCGCGTTCGAGCTGGGCTTCGGCCATCTGACAGATGCGTCGGACGTTGTTGGGGGAGACCACCTCGGCGTTTTCGAGACAGCGGAGGGCCATCTCGAAATCGCGCAACTTCATCAGAGATTTGCCTAGCAAATTGAGAATTTCAACGCTGGGCGGACCTTTTTTGAGGGCCTGAAGGGCCAGACTCTTCGCCGACGTAAAATTATTACGAAAGTACGCGAGTTCGGCTTGCATCAAGGTCTTTTCGGTCTCCGAAGTCTTGGTGCTGTCCATATAGCGCTTGGTATAGGCCGCAAGTCTTTGAAAATCCTGCTCAGCCATGGCCTGACGAATCTTCTGCTGCAGCACGAGTGGCTCGCTCGGCGTGCGATCCTGATGAATGACCCAGATGACTTCCTTGAGAAACTTTTGATCCTCGATCGGCTTTTTAATGCGATCGGTGACGCCCAACTCGCGAAGGACGGGCATATCACGCTCCGTGAGTTCCTTGCTCATCACTGTCACGGGAAGTCCCTGCCCAATGATCTCGCGCAGGCGCTGCACGAAGACGGGCCCTGGGACTGATTTAAGCTGCCAAGCAAAGATGACCAACTCCGGTTTAGGCGCCGTCTTGATCCAAGCGAGGGCAGGTTCGGCATCGGTGAAGGATCGGATCTGCGCGATGCCAAGTTGTTTGAGCAAAAGTTCGATTTTCTGTCGAGCCGCAGCATCGGGTTCTACCAGCATACAGCTTTTGACGCCCAGCATATCGCCTTGCGGGGCAGGGCCTAAGCTGTCTTCGATGAGACTCTCGTATCTTTGGAACAATTCGGTGAATTCTGGCTGCAGTTCAGGAGCGATCAAAAGAGTTCGCGCCGCCAGCTGTTTCGCGGCATCGGCCTGTTGATTCAGCAGATGAGCTTCCGCCAGATGCTTGAGCAACCGCGCATGACCGGTGTGGAGCTGGAACAGCGCTTTTTCGAAACGGAGGAGCTCCTCATAACGGCGAAACTCGATCAGATGCCGCCGGAGATAGGTGGCGGCCACCAGACTTTGCTCGTCGGCATGGGCCTGGCAGATATCAAACAGCTCCTTGAGCTCAGCCTCCACCACGGTTTTTGTTAGCATGCCTTTGTGGAGAGACATCAGCCCCATATCGAAAGCTTTGCTGATCATATGATTATCAATAGGTTGATCGAGAACAAAGGAGACGCGCATATCCATCATCGAAGGATCTTCAGTAATCAATTTCAAAATTTGAAATACGTTGAGTCGCTCTTCCATGAGAACGGGGGTGATCAGCCAGTGAATCATTTCCGTTTCGAGAATCGCAATCACCGATTGCAGGTCTGGAACCCCAACCACGTCGAGATAGCCAAGAACGCGCAGTTCACTATTGATCAGCTGTCTGATCGAACCGCTGGCGTGCACGGTGACGATTTTGATTTTTCGATTCAACAATTTCATGGGCGGCGGATCTTCCTTTATTACCCATGAGGTATCGGAGGATTTTTGAGTAAGTAAAGTAGAGTTTTGCTTACTAGAAAAGCAGGACCGCATACAATTTTACTAAACCGGCAAGGAAAGACCCAAACAAGAGGCTTTTAACTCCTCATTGTTGCAATTGACCTAATTCTGTCTGATCTCCAACACTCTTTGACGTGAGTGAAAGGTTCCTGTGCGGTCCTGACTGTCTTTGAGTTTTTGGTATGCTCTTTGCTCTAGTTTCAGTAGCATGCATCAGCTCTTCAAAATTCATGGGAAAGGGAAACGTTATGAACAAGTTCCTATGGTCTCTCAGCTTTGCTCTCCTCTCGCCTCTTGCTTTAGCTGCCGCGGAAGATCCTCAAGAGATCGCAGCTCCCGTCGATCGCATCTTTATTCCTCTAGGCTTTGACGACAATGACAATGTCGAAGTTGTCATCCACGGTAACTTTAATGACACCTGCCACACCGTGGGCCGCGCGTCGGCCGATGTTGATCTAGCCAAAGGCGTTGTTACCATTAAAGCGACGAGCTATCGGTATCCAGGCAAAATCTGCCTGCAAACCATCACTCCTTTCATCCAGACCGTCAGCTTAGGCCTGGTTCCAGAAGGTAATTACAAGGTTCAGTATGCAAATGACCAAAATGTAAGACAGGTCCTGACGGTTGCTAAGCGCAAGACCGAGTCGGCAGACGATTATCTTTACGCGAGCGTAGAGAATGCCAATATCGATGTGAACGCTGAGAGCGGCAAGCAAGCTCTTCAACTGTCCGGTCACTTCCCCCATTTCTTCGTCGGTTGCATGGTGATCCGCGAAGTTCGTACCTCGATCGCGCCGGCTGATGTCGTCGTCGTCCAACCGATCGCCGAAGTCATCGACACCGAAGAGTGCAATGATCAGCCCGCTGATCGCTCGTTCAACGTGACCGTCGGAATCAAAGAAGCCTTCCGCGGCGAAGGTCTGCTCCACGTCCGTACTTTGAATGGCAACTCGATCAACCGTTACCTTGATATCAACTAAGTTCGATTCGAATTCAAAGTGAACCTAGGGAGAGGCCAAGCGCCTCTCTTTTTTTTATGGCTTATCACGGCTACGGTACCGCTGCTGCTTATGCTTCTGATTGCTCGCTTTCACGCACGCCTTCCTTTGTCACACCTGCCAAATATGTCAGTAAAATTGAAACGGAATTGATCGAAGCGATCGCGCAAACAGCTTATATAAGCTGATAAACCAGGTTTTTTTAGATTTATCGTTCGACGCCGAAGTTTTGGTCGGGTCTTTGCACTATGCGCTTCATGGAGCTTAATCGAGGAGTTGTAGATGAAAAGAGTACTTGGACACCTTGCCCTACTTAGTTTTGCCGCTTCCATGACCCTGACTGCTTTGCCCGTCAAAGCTGATGAACATAGTGACGGCCATCATGAAGGTACGATTGATGGCGAGTCAACGCCGGCTGATCGCGTTCAAATCCATCCTATGTTCAATGCGGCCGCTGTCGATGCTGGAATGGTCAAAGTCGCCTTCCATCTCTATGATAAAACCTTGAAGCAGACTCTCGATGCAGAATCGGTCGACATTACTCACGCGGCTAAGGTTCACGTCATCATCTATGATGCGTCCCTGCAAGAGTATCGGCATGTGCATCCAAGCTTTCAAAATGGAATGTGGGAAGTTGATGTCCCTCTCGTGCAAGATGGCAATTACCATCTTTGGACACAGGGCAAGGTAAAGGCTGATGGGGGTCTTTGGTCGACAGCCCTAGAATTTACAGTTGTCAATGGTGAAGCCGCCCATCCTCAGATAGAAAATCTGCCTTCGGTGCTTTCTGGTGTCGATGGAATTTCTCAAGTTACACTATCGAATGAAACCCTCGTCGTGGCCGATGCCTCGACTTTTACCCTTTCTTTCAGCCGTCTCGATGGAACCTTTCCTGAATTGAGTCCCTATCTGGGAGCTCTCGCCCATCTTCTCATCGTCGACAGTCAAGGCGATCAACTGGTGCATGCTCATCCAGTAGAAGGCTACGGCGATAAAATGCAAGTCACAGCTTGGTTCCCGCATGCTGGATCTTACCGACTATGGGTAGAATTCAATGACGGCGATTTCCACCGCATCGTGCCGCTTTCAATCATCGTGAATTAAAGAACGGAGTCGAAACTCAAGTGGGACGTGGATACGCACGGAGCGGTCCACGTCCTTTTTTTTTGCGCAAAAAGGGCAAAGCAGAAGTGGCAAGCCCCACCCAAGAGTGATATATCGTCAAAGCTTGTCTAAAAAACGGGAGTCTAGGCCGAAGGACTTGCTTTAAAAAAAGGGGCGCCGAAGATGCGGTGGGTAGCCTATCTCGACGACAATGAAATGTTGCGCCAGCTGGTCCAGGAGCTTGTGGAATCTGTCCTTGGCGTGCGCTGCCTAACTGCTGGAACCCTCGATGATTTTAAGAACATTATTTTATCAGAACCACCGGTATCGCTAGCCATCCTCGACATCAACCTTGGCGTCGCGCAGCCGACTGGAATCGATGCTTTTCACTGGCTTCGTGCCCAGGGGATGCAAGAACCCATTTTTTTTCTGACCGGTTATTCCGAGTCAGACCCGCTCGTGAAAGATGCTGGCAAACTCGGAGTCCCTATCTTCGAAAAGCCTATGCAGACTAAGATTTTTCTCGAACGCCTGCGTGAATCTCTCAAGCTTTCAAGTCCACCCTTATGACTAGAAACCAAAAAAATCACAAAGAATCTCTCTGGAATACCAAGGCATCGCTCCAAAGCGTCTGGGTCTGTGTGATGGTTTCAGGTTTCCTCAATATGACAGGAATGCTTTTCGAACTCTGGCTCGAGCGGCCCATCCCAGAAATTCCCTTTTATCCGGCGGCACTCTCGAGCGCCTACGGTGCTCTGGTTATCCTTATCTTGTATCTCAGGCGACACAGCATATCGATTCCCTTGGCGGCCTACCTTTACATGAGCAACGCGGCCTTCGTCATCTTCGCTTTCTATCAGACCAACCCCTACTTCCTTGCCCATTTTGCCGAGCGATGGGTTCCTTTCCAAGGCAATAAGCTGGGAACTCTACTCACACCGCTTTTAGCCCCCTCTTTGCCTTCAGGTCTGATCGTCGTGGCTGCTTACAGCATCGTATCAGTCATTCAATTCTATAGCTTTCCTGAGGCCTTGCAGCAAAAAATTGCTTATGGTGAGCCGAGCCTTTCTATCGTCTTTGGTCTCGCCGCTTGCCTCATGCTCTTCTTTCGCTTTCGTCGGACGCAAATCGAGCACCGGATGATCAAAGCTGAGGCGGAAGCCGAAGCCGTCAAGCGGTGGGCTCATGCGCTGGTGCACCTGCGCGACTTGACGAATACTCCTCTGCAGGTCATCGAATTCTCCACCGCCCTCATGCGTGACCATCAAGTCTACGATCCAAAAATCTTCAGTAATATCGAAGGAGCCATGCGCGAGCTTCGCATCATCGATGCCAAGCTAGGGACTCTTTATCAGAGCTTTGAAGCTGCTGAGGCGGGTGAAGGACCTCGCGAAGCCTAAGGCTTTGACTCCCCTTGCGCGAGAATACTCGCCCCCCTTCATTTATCTTGCCTCCCCCTGACTTTATTCATGGTTTTTACAATGTGGGTAAAGCGTGAAAACGTTCTCTGTCTTAGACTGCCATCAAGTCAAACAATCTCAGACCAAATGACACGAAACTGCTTGAGCATTCCCATCATTCGCATTATGAGTTGGCCAGTCAGATAACGTCGATTGGGATCGTTTTGGAGAGGGTCATGAAAAAGTCATCTATCTTGTGTATCGTTGGTCTTACATCGCTAGCTGCATGTACGAACGCGCCCCACTCCAAAAAAGAGCATGGTTCGGCTCCTATTCCCTTTGTGGAATCACTACCTTCCATCGCTGAAACGCCTAGCCTCGTCGATGGTGGAGCCATTCCAGGTAAGTTTCCTATAGAAGTAACGGTCTCCCCCAGTATCAAGCCACGCTCTGAACTCAGTACAGCCGTCGATGTCGCGAACAGCGGATTTGGTGGCGTGAACATGAGTATGACCATCGAAGAGGCGATCGCCGTGTTCGGCCCCGCACGCGTGGTCAAGGTTCCAAAGTCGACCTACTTTGTGTTCGACAGTCAATCCATAGCGATGATCGTCAACGATTCAGCAAACGGAAAAGATCCCCTCAAATCCCAAGCCGATTTCATGCTCACCATGGGTAGCTTCGGCGGCAAGGTGCTCGCGCCTGAAAGTTTGGGGGACTTGAAGGTTGGTAAGACTTTCAAAGACGGCGTCTTAAGCAGTGTGTCTGGAGTTGAAACTCTGGCTCAGACCCTCGGAGCACTCGCTGCGAAGGCTAAAGTCGGTGATTATGATTGTTACGCCGAAGGCACCTGCGCCAGCGTTCCGATGGAAAACGGCAATCAGGCGATCCTCTTGCCTCACGCCCTTATTCAAATCACGCCCAGCGGCGTCGTGTCTTATGTTGAATTCGACAAGGCCGAGAGAAAATTGCCCAAGTCCGTCGCTGCGCCGAGCTCGATTCTGCGCTACGGGATGTCCATCGGCGGTCTTTCCATGGATGCGAGCGCCAAAGAACTCGCCCACAACTGGGGCCCCGCTGAAACTGTAGGCGACTGGGTTACCTACAACAATAAGAAGATCTTCACGCGACGCGATGCCGACGGCAACCTCAAGGAATTCTCAGCCGAGCGCGGCGGTGGTTACATTCTTGCCGCTGATGGATCGCTCTCGGCCATGCAGCTCTATGTTCCGCTTGAAGCTGAATTCAATTGCAAAAGCTTAACCGCCTTGGCGATCGCCTCCTTAGATCCGACGGCGAAGGAAGAGGCCGTAATCTGCGATGAGCTGGGCGGCAATATCTATATCGATATGCCCGGTGCTACGCTTCAGCTCTCGTCGATTGAATTGGGAGAACCTGCTCGGGAGGTCGCTTTCCTCGCTAATTTCGGCTTGCGCCTCCGTCCCATCGTCTACGGTGAATCCATCGCTGGCCTCAAGATCGGATTTGATGAAGCCGAAACGGCCAAACTCTACGGTCCGCTTCCTGATCGCAAAGAAATCGAAGCTAACAATGGCCGCGTTATTCTCACCAACGGATTGGTCGCTAATTTCGCCGCAAAAGACGGTAAATATCTGATCTCTCAACTCGAAGCGGGCGTTCAATATCGCGGCTTGGTTTTCAACAACGAAGGAAAAGCCTTCGCTCAGCTCGGTACGTCCGTATCTCCTCTATCCTTTGGCAGTGAACAAGCTATCTCGGAGTCCTTCAAGTTCTTCGCCCAGACTCTGGAAGGTGGCTACCTCGAAAGCTTGCGCGCGGCGACACCGGGCCTCAACCCGGACGAAAGGGCTCCGGCGTTCAACGCAGACGTAGCGTGCAGTATGGTGCCGGAAAAGACAGAGACCTGCTTTTTCCTGAAGTCGGCGGCCCCTGGAACCAATGCCTTTTCCGTCATACTTCCGCATATGGTTTTCGCATTCGATGCATCCCATGTCCTTACGTACGTGAGTCTGTAAGCAGCAAACCAAGGTTCAATTGAAGGAATTTTCACTATGCAAGTCAACTTCAAGAAAATCATAGCGATCTCCCTGGTAGCGACTGCTTTCACAGCTTGCGTCCGGCATCGCCCCGTTGAAAACAAGCTGGACTTCGACGGCAACCGCTGGCCCAAGGCTCTCTTCGCCAATGGCCAAGAGTGGCTGGGTACGGTGACCATCGTCAATAACGGCAGCAATCAAGCCTTCGGTATGGTCGGCTCGCAGTCGGAAACGCGCATCGGGCACTTTGAATTCACCAAAGACAAGCTGCAGTTTCTGACCAGCGATAATTTCGTCAACTCGCAAAGCCACGAAAACAGAGTGATCAATCAGTGGAATATCACGCACAGTGAATACCATCAGAAAGCCAGTGGCGGACGCGTGAGCAATGTCGTCACGGAAAACGAAGATATCAGCTGGAAAGACAAAGCTTATTTCAAGGTTGATTGGACGACTGCGGCGATCTCGGAAGCCATCACTTTTCCCTATGAGATTGATTCGAACTGCTGGAGCCGCAAGACGGCCGACGTCGATACGGAAACGGTCGATATCGGCGATGACCATATTAATTTTACAGTCGCCGTCACTTACGAACGCAATCTAGACAATTGGTTGTGTTCGACTTCGCAGGCTCTATCGCAGGATTTGAATACCAATACGGTCAAGTATAAGTATTCATTCATGCCCGATTTCAAATCCGACTATCAGCCCTATGTCTTTGCAGGTGAAAACGATCCC
Source organism: Oligoflexaceae bacterium (assembly GCA_947474445.1). Classification (GTDB taxonomy): domain Bacteria; phylum Bdellovibrionota_B; class Oligoflexia; order Oligoflexales; family Oligoflexaceae; genus Oligoflexus. Next base: position 2,184 of record CANJJY010000035.1, on the reverse strand, counting down.
TTGATGAAGAAATACGGCTATTTTAAAACCGCGGTCACCACGGTTGACGCATACCGCCGGGCTAAAAATACCTTCCTTATGAATCGGTGGAATCTCAACAAGACCCACACTTTCTACTTTGCAAAGGGATTTCCCGAAGAATTCAAGTGGATCTATGCCGATCCCGAAATCGGTGTGATCGCCCGCACCAATCAGCTCTTCAGTTCGCAAAATCTGCCAATTCGCTTTGAAATCAAAGATGCTGATGATCAGCATCAGTTCGGTGACATGCGCTATAGTTTCTTCAACTTTATCGACGACGCGGATGATGATGCCCCGCTCGGTTACGGCCCTTCCGTCGCCCATCCTCGGACCGGCGAAATAATATCGGCCAACACCACGATATGGACATCAGGTCTGAAGGCTTACGTCAAGCGCATACGCGACCATGTGATCCAAAAATCGGATCGCAACGCGGCCTCTTCTCTCATGCTCAAAATGAGCGAATGGCTCGGTTCAGCTCCGGATCAGTGGGCTGCCGCATCGACTAGTTTCCTCGATCAAAGCGACGCTGCAAACGCTTTCCGCTATGCGATCCCAGACTATACTTACGGCCGCCAGGGCAGTGCTTTTGCCAACGAAGGCCACACGACGCAAAGCACCGACGATCTGCTGGCCCAGGTCGCCCCCTCCACGGCCCGGACGAAAGCTTTTACTGAGACACGTTCATTCGAAGAAAAGATGAAAGAGATCGAGCAGCACAGCAAAGCTCCTTCCGAGTTGCAGCTATTCAAGCGAAGCCAGGTCCGCTTTCTCGATGGCAACACCTTTAGCTCCTTAGTCGACGTCGCTCCTGATATGTCCGACGCAGAGATCATCAACGACATCATGTACAGGGTAGCGATCCATGAATTCGGTCACAACCTGAACTTGCGACACAACTTCTATGGCAGCGTCGAGGCCGCTTTGGATCGCACGCAGAAGACACCAAAACGCGGTTTTCGCATTGCCACGGCCTCGGTGATGGATTACCTCGATCTTAAAGACGAACTCGATCAGGTCCAAGACTGGGAACCCTACGATAAAGCTGCGCTCCTGTTCGCCTATTCCTCCGGTGCTATCGATGCCGCAAAGCAGACGGGTCGCAACCACCTTTTCTGCACTGACGAAAACCTCAGCTCGAACCCTTTGTGCAATCAGTTTGATTCGGGTGCGACTCCGACGGAAGTCTTGAAGTCGATGATTATGGCCTACGACGATAACTTCTATCGTCGGAACTTCCGCGATGATCGCGCGTTCTGGGAGCCAAGCGGCTATGAATCAGGCGTCCGCAACGTCATGCGCAACGCGAAGAAATTTTTGAATCTTCACAAGAACGCCTACCAAGCCGATGAGCTCCAGAAAAGTCTGGCTGGCCTCGCCAGTCTCACGACTGAAGGCAAGGACCTTTTTATCAAGGGAATCCGGACGGATATGACCGCTTCAGTGAAGCTGGCCATGGCCTTCTATGCCGCCGTCATCGGGCAATCGAACGCCGATCGTCCCTTTACTGAAGTCTTTGACAGCTGGTCGGGTAGCTTGAAGTACAAAGGCATCTTCGCTGACAAGGTCTACGCAGCCCGCTTTTTGCTCGGTCCCGATGGACTTGCCTTCAACCCCAACGAAGGACCTTATCTGACCTCTTTTGCCGAATTGCTCAATAGCGACGACACCGACTTGGCTCAATTCACAAGACAGATTTTTGAGAGCGTCTATACTTCTGTTGGCGATGGCTATGTAGGATTCACCACCATGGTGAGAGATTACGCGCTCATGGGTACCGCCTATCAGAAGGGCAGCGATCTCGCCTACGAGGCGACGCGTTTTGCTTGTTATACGGCCGAATCGCTGAGCAAGCGCTTTGGCGTCGATGCGGCGAGCTTTACAGAAGAAAAGCCTTTGATCCTCGTCGACGACAAAATTCAGATCACCGATCCTTATTTTAAGAGCCAAAGCAAAGTCGCCATTATCCAGATCGATGGGCGCTTCTATGCAGCAGGTGCGGATGCTAACTTCTTAGCGTACGCTCTCCTCACGAAAAACGGTGTGAATCAAGTCGACAAGGCTGACATTCGCGAACTCTACTCGACTTTCTACCTCTTCTCCGAGGGAAGGAGCGCCGAGTGTCAATAAGTAAAAGCCAGACCATTCTTGCTTTTCTTATCG
>CANJJY010000034.1 GCA_947474445.1 Oligoflexaceae bacterium | reverse complement strand
CAAGGGTGAAGCGATTCACCAACAAGGGGAGGTGACGTGGGGGAATAACGCGCAAAAAAAAAGAGCCGATCCTCTAAGGACCGGCTCACTCCTTAATATAATTCAACGGTTTGCACAGAAACCCCACTGCAGACTGCTGCCGGCGGCAAGTTCAATATTGCCACCGTCGCCTTTAGCAGTCACGGCGTTGCCGCTTTGAGACCACTTAGCATTCCAAGCGCTGGTGATCTGGCCCTCGATCTGGATTTTTGTCTCCCAGAAGATAGAGGATTCCTTGTTGTTAGTAACGATGACGTCTGCGCAGTAGCCATTGCCCCAATCAGATTTGATTTTGACTTCAGTGACTAGGTCACCCCCGGGAACTTTTACAGGTCCTTCTTCAACGGGCTCTTTATTCGGATCGAAGCCACCAGATTGGGTGAGTCGCGTCTTGAGGAACAATCCAGAAGGACTGAGATCGCTATCGGACCAACCTCTTTTTTCAGTGGGTACCGGCGGGGTTCCTGGTTTTAAAGCGGCTGATTCTTCGCGTTCTGCCGACAGAGTCCAATAGATCCAACTGATGCCTTTGCGATCCAGGTAATCCAGCCATTGAGTGGTTTCATTGAGGTTGGGCGTGCCGTCACCGCCGAACCCCGTTGTGCCAAATTCGGTGACAAAGAGGCCAACGTTTTTAGCCAGGGCCGCTTCGATTTTGGATTTGAAATTTTGCAAGGGATGCGACGCCGCATAGAAGTGCAGGGTGTAAAGCACATTGGAGGAAAGAATGGGATTCTCAGCTGCCGTCTGCACTTCTTGACTCCAGACGGGAGTGCCGACGATGATGATATTGTTGGTGTGACCACGAATGATCCGCACGACATCATCGGCGTAACGCTTGATCTCGCTCCACTCCGCACCATTCGGTTCGTTGGTTATCTCGAACAGAACGTTGGATCGATTTCCATAGCGCTTCGCCATTTGATCAAAGAAGGCGATGGCCTGGCTCTTGTAAGTGTTAGGATTGCCCGCATCGTTGTGTACGTGCCAATCGATGATTACGTACATGTCCAGCGATATCGCCGTGTCCACTGTCTGCATGACGGAATAAAGCAGGGAATTGTCCTCGATGTAACCGCCCTGTCCAAGATAGACGGGGACTCTGACAATATCTGCGTGCCATTTCTCTTTAACTTCAATCAAGGCTTCGCGATTGCTATAGTACCAGGGCCGATCCCACTGAATGCCGTGGAGGCTGACGCCGCGCAATTGTACTGGGCGACCAAGAGATTGGCTGCTAAGTTGGCCCTTGTCATTGACTTCAAGGGCGCCGTACTCCAGCACGGGACGGTGTTCACCGACGGCTGCTGGAGATACGCGTGGATCTGAAGTATCACCGACTTTTCTGAGAGAAATGTCATCAAATGAGATGGTGAAACGTTCTGATTCACTAGAGTCGCCAAGTTTGCGACCGTAGTTGAGATCAAGGCGAATAAAATCATCGGTAGCAGGACTCTTGAAATTGAGAGTGAAGGTTTGCCATTCGTCCGTCGCGCTGACTTTGACTCCATCTTCGTAAAAGACTTTGACCTGCGTGTCGTCTTTAATCAGACTCGCTACGAGGCTGATGGGAGCTTCAGGCTTGTCCTTGTCTTCGACTTTAGCTCGGAACGAGAGCTGATAGTTCTTGCCTTCTTCCAGATAGATGCCTGTCTGCAAAAGATGAGCATGCCAGTGTTCTTGTCCCCGGCGCTTAACTTGGATTTTGGCGCTCTCATCGACTATTTCAAAGGTCGATTCGGCGAGCCGTTGACCGTTGAAATAGTTGCTGTAGAAGTCGGTCTTTTTCCAAAAATAGGCGCTCTGTTTAAAATCGCCGTTGCGAATTAACTCAAGCCCATCAGTGCGAGGCGCGACTGATGGGTGTGCAACTGTTTGCTCAAAAGCAGGCGCAAGCCCCTGCGCCGTAAGCAATGGTGTCGCAAGGCAAGCATACGTAAGAATGAAATGCCGACAATAAGGCTTCATTTGGTAATTTCCCCCTCGTCTAAATTTAATGCACGGATTTACCAGTTACTTTAGGCGCTTTAGTTGCAAGAAACAACAAAGAGATGACGAGGTCGAGCTTAGAATTGCTAAAATAAAAAGCAGACAGTTCCTTCGCATTAAGCTGATTTCCGGCATAAAAAAACCGGATCTGTGGACCAGATCCGGTTGTGAAGAGACTTCGCGAGTATGGGGGGACAAACCTCAAGGCCAGTCGGATGATTCGCGCATTAAACCTGCTGAATGCCGACTAGTTGCCAAGGAGCCTGCATCGAGAGGCGACAGAAGATCCACTCTTCTGCGAATTTTACAGGTTCGCTATCGCTGCCTTCGAGGACCTGACCCGATTTTTCATCGACGGTATAGTCAAGCAAGTTGGCAGTGAAGCGGATGCGCACAAAATCTGACCCGAACTCCTGCCAGGAGTCCAAAGTCTCGACCTGACGGATCGATATATTCTCGAGGCGGTTGATCCGACCTTTTTGAACAAGGTCCTGGAGGTCACTTTGCAGAGTAGTCGCTAATTCCGGACCGATGAGTTCGCGAACGCTTTGCAAATTTCTCCGCGTCCAAGCGCCTTGAATTTTGAAAAACAAATCACTGGCCTCTTCACTACTCAGCGCTACCGATCCAAGGCTCCTCGCAAAAGCTCCCTGGTCAGCAAGCCCACTTGATCCTATTTCGCGCCGAGCCATCGACTGATCCTGATAAGGCGACCCCTGAACGCCGTAGCCTTGAGCTGAGCCGGCCAAATTCAACTGCCGCCCTTTCCACCAGCGGTAGATAAGAAAGGCGCCACCGGCCAGCAAAGCGATTTCAAGAAAACCAAGGCCGCCTCCTCCTCCTCCACCGATTCCTCCACCTGCTGCATGGCCTAAAGAACTAAACAGCATGCTGCCTAGAAAGCCACCCGCCAGTCCGCCTGCCAAACCGCGCATGAATCCGCCGCTGCGAGCGGGTTGATTCGGAGCCTGTGGACTGTTGTAATCCTGTCTCTGAGCCGGACGTTGTTGGTAGGAAGGGCTGGAGTATGAACGACCCGCCGAGCGACGTCCACCTCCGACCCGAGCAAAGGCATCGGTGGCCGCTACCATTTCGGTCACGGCACCGAGCGCGAAGAGAAGGAGCAAACCGCGGACCAGCTTGGTGATGGTGATTTTTAACATTTTTATCTCCTGCAAAGTGGGGACGCTCCATGATCGAATCGTATCTCCAGAGATAGAGTGATCGGGCGGCCATGAGATCAATCTAAGGGTTTGCTTTTAGCACGGCAAGGGCTGCGCCGGGAGCACGCATTAAGCTGCAGCAATGATTGATAATTTGTATTTATGGATAATAATGATGAACTTGATCGCTTAAAACAATGTTATGTGCGGGCCAGCTTCGCCGGCTTCAAGGCACTGCGGCGCTTGCTCTTACGCCTGTCAGGGAATCGCTCGAAAGGAGGGGGCTGAGATCGATAGGAAAAAGCTGAACGTGAGAAGGGAGGGGAAGGTCTTGACGCAAACTATCGATGACGGCTGCAAAGCGATGACTGCCGACGGCAACATTCGCAAGCTCGGGCGTAAACTCGTTGAGATAGCTGATTGGTTTGGGCACGATGTGGGCCGCATTGATCGCAAATATGCGAGGGCGTCCACCCGTCATCGTCAGAAGTGGACCACCCGATCCACCGGCATTCATATCGCAATCATGTCGAAAATAATCGCCGCGCACGTCGAAGGCCGTCAGTGCACAGTCGCGATGAATCAAAGGTACGCCTCCATCCTGAACGTCTGTTCCATAGGCAACCAACGAAGTTGTGAGAGGCAAAGTGGAAGGACTTTCGGGTAGCGGTGCGAGCTCGAGCCATGAATATGATTCGCCATAGGGTTGATCGAGTCTCAGAAGAGCGAAGTCGTGGGCACGATCCTGACTTGGTTTCATGGAGCCTAGCCAGAGTTTGGTGGCGCGCGCGGCGCGCGGCGGACTATCACGATGAAATGCGGGTCGAAACCAGATGGCCTTTTTAGTGGGAAGACCCGTTTCCCGATCCAGCACACAGTGGGCATTCGTCAACACGAGATCGATACCGACAAGAGTTCCTGTGCAGATGGGAATACCGCCGGTGTGAAGCCAAGGAATTACGCCTTCAGGCTGCAATTCGATGCGTCCGATAGCTTGGAGTGGAGAGTGGTCGAGCACAACTTCACGCCTATGATCTGATCCGAACACGCTCCATTGCCAGCCGTGTGCGGACGGAGGTAGTTGCGGACTACGGAATGAAGTGCCTATACTCAGAAGCAAAATCAAGGTCATCCCCAAGGCTTTTAAGAAGCTCGGAGAAAGATGAGAAGACACAGGGGATTCATTGCTGAAACGAAAGCTGAGGGCCATTCGTTGCCTCGATGCGAGCGGCGTGAGATATGTACTTTTATTCTACCCTCCTTTGCCCTTTTTTCGCAATCACCCCACCTGAGTTAGACATTCCGCCTTGAGCTTATGCTGCAGAAATCACGCAATAAAGTTCCAACTCATGGCGAGAGTTTGAGAGCTTTATAAAAAGAAAGGGAGAGCAATTCATGAACGGTGATCGTGTCTCATCGCGTTGCAAGCAAAAAGCCTAGGAAAAGATCCAGGCATGAGGACGGGGATAAGGCCGTGCGCACGAGAAGTCGTGCATTGCAACTTAAAACGCGGCTCGGTATAACCTCTAACACTTTCAGAGACGAGGGCACTCATGTTTACTCAGGAAGCTTTGGCAGGGAAACACGCATTAGTTTGCGGCGCATCGCAGGGGATAGGACAGGCTTGTGCGCGGGCGCTGGCGCGTTCCGGCGCTCGCGTCACGCTGCTTGCACGTCAGCTTGATGGTCTGGAACGCACTCTGGCCAGTCTTGAAGGTTCGAAAGAGGCGCATCGTGCTGTCAGCTGCGACATGAGCGAAACGGAACAGGTAAAAAGCGCGATCCAGTCGATCGGACCTGAGGTTGATATTCTCGTCTGCAACAGCGGAGGGCCGGCTCCCGGTCCTTTGCATCTGGCGGATACCGGTGCATTGGAGCTAGCCTTTCGCCAGCATGTGCTGGCGCAAACTTTGCTCGCGCAGGCTTTTATTCCTCACATGCGAGAAAAAAACTTTGGTCGCATCATCAATATCGTTTCAACTTCTGTCAAGATTCCGCTCCCGAATCTAGGAGTGTCCAATACAGTGAGAGGGGCGGTGGCCAGTTGGGCGAAAACGCTGGCCAATGAACTAGGACCTCACGGCATTACAGTGAACAATATTTTGCCCGGTTACACCAAGACCCAAAGGCTCGAGCAGATCATTCACAACGCCATGCAAAAGACGGGGAAATCCCGACCTGAAGTCGAGCAGTCTTATCTCGCCGATGTCCCAGCTCGTCGCTTCGCCGAGGCCACCGAGATCGCAGCAGCCTGCTTATTTCTTGCGACAGACTCAGCTGCTTATATCAATGGCATCAATCTGCCCGTCGATGGCGGCCGGACGGGGTGTTTATGAAATTCGATATCTTTCTGTCCATCTGTCAGACCGAAGTCGATGGTTTCATTCCGAGCGAAAGACAGATGTTCGAACAGTTCTTTGACCAGGTGAAACTCGCCGACTCTTTAGGATTTGAAACAGCTTGGGTCGCGGAATCGCATCTATCCTGTGAAGTTCAAAAGTCCAATGAAGAAGCCGTGATCCCTCATTTCAAAGGGGAGATCGGGCTCAATACCGATATTTTGCAGTTGGCGCACAAAGTCTTCCAATGTACCCGCCGCATTCAGATCGGCTCGGCCATCCGCAATATCCTTTGCAATGGCGGTCCACTTGCTCACGCCGAAGCGTTGAAGACTTTTTTGAGCCTGCATGGCCTTGATCCGGCAGAAACCCGCAAAATATTTCTGGGATTTGCCGCCGGACGTTTTCCATTTTCCAATAAGCCCTATGGAATCAAACCCCGCAATGAACTTGAAGCTCAGGCGTGGCCGGTTATCAAGGGGCTCTTGTTTCAGCAAGCGACTGAAATATTTATGCGAGCGCTGAAAAACGAGCGTTTCAGCTCGGATGATCTGCAGCCGATGCGGCTCGAGGCCAAACAGTTCCGTCAAGCGGCCGATTGGCAAACTGTCTCTCAACTGAATCGGCAGCAGTCCTACCCGGTCAAAGGCGAGGCCATCGAAGTTCCGCCTTACTGGAATTTTGAGACCCTGGGCGTCATTCCTTTTGAAGCGCCTATGCATCTTTTGCAACTGGTCGCCGGTTCCCATGATCCAGCGGTCCAGAGTCAGGCCAACCGTTATTTTCCGACTTGGGTTTTCAATTTGTCTATCACGCCGAGCGCAACGATTGAAGAGACCCACAAGAGGATGACGGGTGCTTATCACCCCGCAGGTGGACCTTGGCAGCGCAGTTATCTACCGCGCACAGCTTTGATTTTTATCAATGGTGATGAGGCTCTTTCTCTCGAAGAGCAGAGGAAGACCGCGCGGGAAGCCGCGCAGAGTGCTTTGGAAAACTATTGGAAGGCCGTCGAAGGCACCCTCGATCCCCAGAAAATTGCTGAGGCAGTTGAAAATGCGGTTTATGGAAATCCTGCCGATGTTGCAGCTCAATTGCAGGCAAAATACCATCGCGACGATCGCTTGATGCTCTGGTTTGATTTCAACAATCATGACAATCGAGCGGTGAAGGCCAGCATGGAAGCCTTTTGGCACAAAGCTCGCCCTTTGATAAAGGATTGATGGATGCTCGATAATACCTGGGTTCCTTTGGTCGATTATCGGCGCAATGGTGTGCCTGAAGTGACCGTACATGGGGCTGTCGCTTGGTTCAGGGGTAAACAGCTTTACCATTCCTATGGCGGTAACGTCCTCTGTTACGGTCGCTCGATGATGAAGCCCGTGCAGATCAAAGTCATCGCCAAGGAGCTCGATGCTCACCTCAGTCCTGAATCCAAGGCCGTGTCGGTCTCGTCTCACAACGCTGAGCCGATTCACATCCAGGCGGTTAAAGATATTCTCAAACCCTCTGAGTATGGCCTGCTTCAGACCCCCCATGCCTTGCCTCTCATGCAGTTTGGCAAACAGTTGCGACGCCCTCGGCGCTGGTATCACAGCTGCTCGGGTAAACACGCGGCCATCCTACGAGCCTGTGCGCTCCACCATTGGGAGCGAGTCGGTTACACGCTGCCTCAGCATCCTTTTCATCAAGTCTATATGCAAAAAGTCCATGAGATCCTCGGTGGACCCTTGCAATCAAATATTTTGGCCAAGGATGGCTGCGGTCTCCCCACTATTGCGATGACGGTCAATGAGTTGGCTGCGTTATTTGCAGACCTTGCTCTGCGTAAAGACGAGGATTGGATCTGGGAGGCGATGGTTCAGCATCCCGACCACATCGGCGGTTTCAATCGCCTCGATTCGACTATCCTAAAATCGTGCAGTGGCCGCGTCTTGGCTAAGGAAGGCGCGGATGGACTGCTCGGGCTCAGCATTCTCCACCCTGATTATCCCGAGGGTCTGGGCGTCGTCATCAAGGTCGCTCATGGTTGGGATCCGAGGGCCAGCTGGTATGTAGCGCGCTGGGTGCTCGGTGTGCTTGGTTTTGAGTTGCGGAATCCCTATCCCCTTGAAAGACAAAAAGCTTATATCGTCGAAGAGATGATTCCTCCGAGCCTGAGAAAAAATATGGCCGATATTAAGCCCTGGGACGATTGGGATCCCGATCAGGATCGCTGGTATTTCGAACCAGATGCCTATGTGAAAGGTTTAAACGATGGAAATCATTCGCAACTATATTGACGGTCGCTCGGTAGAACCTCGCTCTGGTCTTTACCTTGATAACGTGAGACCGCGCGATGGGACCGTCTACAGTCGCTTGCCTGATTCAGATGCGAGTGATGTGGCCGAAGCCGTCGCCGCTGCAAAGCGGGCGTTTCCCGAATGGAAGGCTAAGAAGCGGCAGGAGCGTGCCGCGATTTTACAGAAGCTGGCCAACCTTATCGAAGGACGTCTTGCACAATTTGCTGAAGCCGAGAGCGAAGATCAGGGCAAGCCGAAAACTTTGGCGGAACGCATGGATATTCCGCGTGCCATCGAAAATTTTCGATTCTTCGCCGGCGCCATTCTGCATCAAGAGGAGGCAGCCCATCAATCGACGGATAGTGTTTTTAACTATACGCTCAGAGAACCTGTCGGCGTCGCAGGATTGATTTCACCCTGGAATTTGCCGCTCTACCTCCTAACCTGGAAACTGGCTCCGGCATTGGCGACCGGCAATACAGTGGTGGCAAAGCCATCGGAGCTCACGCCGATGACCGCTTATCTCTTAACTCAATTGCTTACCGAAGCGGGACTGCCACCCGGTGTTTGTAATATTGTTTTCGGCACCGGCGCCCGCGCAGGCGATGCTTTGGTCGCGCATCCTGATGTGCCGCTGATTTCTTTCACAGGGGGAACAGAAACGGCGTCTGTGATCGGACAAAGAGCCGCGCCTTTCTATAAGAAGACCAGCTTCGAGCTCGGCGGTAAAAATCCTGGTCTCATCTTCGCCGATGCTGATCTCGATGCAGCTGTGGCGGCCAGTCTGCGATCGGCTTTCCTCAATCAAGGCGAGATTTGTCTTTGCACGTCGCGGCTTTTGATAGAAGCATCCATCTTCGACGTCTTTGCAACGCGCTTTGTGGCAGGTGCGAAGGCTTTAAAGCTCGGTGATCCGCGGCAGCCCGATAGTTTTATGGGAGCTCTTGTGAGTCAGGGGCATCGCTCTAAGGTTGCTGGTTTTGTGGCGCGCGCGCGCGAACAGGGTTTGCAGATCCTATGCGGAGGCGAGGAGGTAGTTCTTCCTGGTGACCTATCGAAGGGATTTTATTACCCGCCGACCGTGATTTTAGCTCCTGACGCTTCTCCTGAAATCATGCAAAAAGAAGTCTTTGGTCCAGTCGTAACCTTGACGCCATTTCGCACCTACGACGAGGCCATTCGTTTGGCCAATCAGACTCCTTACGGATTGGCGACGAGTATTTGGACCCAAAATTTGAATACGGCTCATCGAGCTGCTCGCGATATTCAAGCCGGTCAAATTTGGATAAACACCTGGATGAATCGAGATCTGCGGGTGCCCTTTGGGGGAATGAAGGCCTCGGGCATAGGCCGCGAAGGTGGACGTCATTCACTTGAGTTTTATACCGAAGAAAAAAACGTCTGCATTCAAATCTGATGAGCCCTGAGCTCGCGAGGGGATATTTTCTATGGCAAAAGGTTCAATCGTAGCGGGAGTGCTGGCACCCCATCCTCCCCATCTCGTTTACGCTGAAAATCCACCTCAGAACGAACCGCGGGCTGAATGCGGATGGGAGGTCTTGCGCTGGGGCTATGAGAGGTGTCGGGCCAATATCAAAGCTTTGAAACCAGACGTGCTCATCGTCCACTCGCCCCATTGGCCCACTTTTGTCGGCCATCATTTTCTTGGATTACCACGTTTTCAGGGTCTCTCGGTGGACCCGGTCTTTCCTCATCTTTTTCGCTACACTTACGACGTGGCCATCGATGTTCCTCTGTCGCTTGCCATCAAGGAGCGCTGCGACCAAGCAGGGATGACGACGAGTGTGGTCAAGAATCCGGCTTTTCGTCTCGATTATGGCAGCATCATCAGCTTGCATTTAATAAATCCCCTTTGGGATATTCCAGTCGTCTTTATCTCCGCGAATCAAGCTGCGTTTTATTACTCCAACGAGATTGGGGCGCAAGTCGCTGCGGATCTCGGTCATGCAACGCGCGCAGCGATCGAAGAGTCTGGCAAACGCTGCGTCCTCCTCGCGTCCTGTTCGCTCTCGCACCGGCATTTTGTTAATGAACCCGAGATTCCTGAAGATATGAGTTACGAACGCATTCATCATCACGGTCAGTATCTCTGGGATATGAAAGTCCTCGAGATGATGCGTCGGGGGCAGACACGAGAGCTTCTCGATATTATGCCGGAGTTTATTGAAATGGCGACGTCCGAAGTCAAAGCCGGTTGCCTCACTTGGATGCTTGAAGCCATGGGTGTTCCTGATTATCCAGCGGAAGTGCACGCTTACGGAACTGTGATCGGAACAGGTAATGCGGTCGTAGAATGGAATCCAATGCGCAGCGGGAGAACTCATTGATGCACCAATCATTGATCAGTAAAGCCTTTATCGTGAGTGGGATGCCGCATATTTTGCTCGCTCACGAACAAGCGCCGGGTTGGGGCCGACTCTATCAGGCCTTTCAAAAGGCCCGTGAAGAGATTGAACGCGAGCAAGCTGATCTCATCCTTTATTTTTCAACGCAGTGGCTTTCGATTCTCGGTTACACGTTTCAAGCCGATCCGCGGCCTGAGTGGGAGCATGTCGATCAAAACTGGCACGAACTCGGCTCCATCCCCTATGAGTTCGCAATCGATACAGACTTTGCCCAAAACTATGCTGATGAAGTCGCTCAGCTGGGGTATAAGACGCGCCTCATCAATTATCGTGGCTTTCCCATCGATACGGGCACGATCGTCGCTCAAAACCTTTTGAACCCGCACAATCGTCTCAAGGCCGCGATTGTTTCGTGCAATATGTACAGCGAGAAAGAGGAAACCACGCGCATCGGGCAAGCAGCGGCGCGAGCTTTAAAGCAGTCGGGGAAAAAGGCGATAGCCGTTTTGGTATCGAGTCTTTCGCATCGCTATCACGTGGAGGCGATCAAGCCAAGGGATGATCGCATATCCTCTCGCAAAGATGATGAGTGGAATAGGAAAATTCTCGACATGCTCGCCATGGGTGATGTGGAAGACGTCGCCCAGTGCACGCGTGAATTTGCGCGGCAAGCCAATGGCGATATGAAATTCAAAGGCGCTTGGTGGCTCAACGGCCTTTTGGGACAAAGCAACCATTTTCAAGGGGAAGTCCTCGCTTACGAAGCCGTGATGGGTACCGGCGCTGTCGTTGTTGGTCTGACGCCGACAGAGCCGGTCCTTGCACCTGATCTGGCCAGCATGATGACCAGCAGTGAGGAAGGCAGCCAGGCCGAACTCGTCGATGAGCTAACCGACTTTGAGAATCAGGCGATGAGTAAGGCTCTCAAGCCATCGGCGAGGGGGGCTGAACACCACGCTCCTGTTTCTCTTTCTCCTCCATCGGCGACAGGGGCCCTTCCAGATTTTGAAATAGTCAGTCAACGAGGAGCGGAACCGGTAGGACTCTATCCCCACGCGCGGCGCTATGGGGATCTCTTGCTCTTGTCAGGGATAGGGCCGCGTCGCGCCGGGAGTAAAGATATTCCTGGCGTCACCTTCGCTCCCGACGGCAGCGTTCTCCACTACGATATCCGTGAGCAGACCCGATCGGTGATCGATAACGTCCGCAAAGTGCTCGAAGATGCGGGTTCAAGTCTAGAAAAAGTTTTGGATATCCAGGTTTTTTTGACCAATATGAAGCAGGATTTTGCGGCCTATAATGAAGTCTACAACGCGACCTTCAAAGATATTCGGCCGACGCGGACTACCGTGCAAGTAGGCGCCTTGCCAACACCGATCGCCGTCGAGTTTAAGGTATTAGCGCGGCCCTGAGAGGGGTCAGAGAAGGAAAGACGTTCAGATGGAATATATCGATATCTCGCCGCGCATTGGTCCTTCGACCCCAGTTTTTCCAGGAGATCAGGCGTTCGAGCGCCAGGTGACAATGGGCTTTGAGCAGGGTGACCATCTGGGTCTATCTTGGATCAAATCGACTCTTCATATCGGCGCTCACGCCGATGCGCCGAGTCATTACCATCGAGATGGCGAGTCGATTGAGAGGCGCGACCTCAATTTCTACATGGGTCTCTGCCAAGTCATTGACGTTGGCCATGTAGGCCCTCGCCGGATCGAATGGGAAGATATAGCCGGGCTTGATATAAAAGCACCGCGTATCCTCTTTCGCAGTCTATCCTTCGATCATCAAGCGAACTTTCAGATGAGCTTTACCTCCTTGTCGCCGAACCTGATTGATAGGCTCGCCCAACAAGGAGTCCAGCTTATCGGTATTGACACGCCTTCCGTTGATCCAGCGGATTCCAAAGACCTTCCCTCGCATCAAGCCCTTTATCGCCATAATTTCGCTGTACTCGAGGGGATTGACCTCACTGGTGCTGTGCCGGGTCTTTATCAGCTCATCGCCTTGCCACTGGCCCTCGCAGGGGCCGACGCTTCACCCGTTCGGGCGATTCTTTTGAAAGATTTTCCGGCTTGAAGTGGTGATGGGACGAGCCGATGTTAGAAGTGAAAATTTTTCTGGAGCGCATCGAGTGAACATTTGCGCTCTGTGACATAGTTTTGGACATAAGATCCCGTTTCACCCGTTGGATCAAAGCGGCTCGCATCCAAATCCCGTGCTGCCGAGCCAAAGATATCGCAAGATCTGGTGAACCAGGTGTCGTTCCAAAGTGCTTTCGGGAAATCAGAGGGATAGTCGATCGCTTCGCGTGGTTTAATCGAGTGTTTGAAATAGACGCGGCGATCGGCAGCATCTGAAGATACGAAAATCGTTTTTGTTTCAAAGTATCCAATCCGTCGACCCTGCTTGGCGGGCGTTGTCGTGAAGACATCCGCTTCATAAACGTCGGCGATCCGAACGCCCCGCGTTACCTTGCCGAGGCCAGCCGCCGCGTCTTTAGGCATAGACGAATTGAGATTGATGAAGTCCTGACGATAGTCGTGCATCTCGCTCGGGAAGGCCTTGACCTCTCCGGGCAGAAGGTAAAGCAGCTGAGGACTTTTGGGGGCTTCAACGCGCTGCCCACTTTCTGTCATCGCCGCAAGATGATCGATCGAAAGCTCCCGGGGGTCTTGGATCTTGATGCCGGCCGTGGCGCCAACGAATTTCTGCACGGTTTGAAAGAAGCGAGAAAAACCTGGGATCCCAGCCAAAACATTGTTCTCAAAGGACATGCGATTGGAAAGGGGGCGGGCAAGCCAATTGTAATCGTCACCCTGTCCTGCAAAGGACTGCTGGGCGATCAGAACCAGACTTTCATGATTGCCGTCGACAAAGAATTTTGCCGCGAAACCAGGTGTAAAGCGGCCCTTCGCACTCTCAGGGCTGACGGCGCTGGAAAATCGCGCGATGATGCAGTCAGCTCCTTTAAAAAGACCTGTATAGCGATCCTTGTAGGCATCTTCGACCACAAATTTGAGTTGAGCAAAAGTCCCATAGCGATGAGTCAGGCGTTTGTGCGATTCCGGCGCTACCTCGGAACCCGATTCAAAGCCTGTAAACGCCCGCCATAGACGTTGCGCTGAACTATTGCCGAAGAGCAGCGGCTTATCCTTTCCGAGGGGAATCAGGGCATTTTCCGGTTCGCGTGTTTCAAAGATCGTGGTCCAAAGCGCATCCATCTTTTGACAAGCGGTGCCCGAGCGTAGGGCTTGATTGCGGGCAAGAGCTCCAAAGACCACCATGGGATCGCTCACCTTAGCTTTGATTTCTTCAGGACTCATGATGAAGTAATTAAACATCTGATCAGCGTCGCGTGGATCGGTGGACAGGATGTTTTTGGAATCAGAGCTCCCGTCTTGAGAAGCGCGACACGACATGAGGGCAGTCGTCATGCCCAAGATTGTCCATAATCTTTTCATCGCAAAAACTCCAAGTGAGGGAGCGCTGAAGTAGACGGATATGCATGGTCTTATGAGCGTTATCTTACCCGTTTTAAACCAACTGAGACAACCTCTACTCAGAAATGGCCGGAAGTGATGATAGGGAGCGAGCTGAAAAATGATTCTGAATACCGTGAAATCGAAGGAGTGGTCGCAAGAGGAGGGAGAAGGGCTCAGTAAAGAGTCTTAAGTTAAGAAAAAAGGTAATATATTTTAGGTATTTAACTCCCACTTTGAGGTAAGCATCGGAGGTTCTTTGAACCTTAAACACCGAATTTCTGAGGGACTTTTGGCTTATTACCAAAATAGCTGGAAATCCCTTGTTAATTTTGAGGGCTATTCTCACGAAAAGGATCTTGTATCGGGTCGGTAATGAATTACTCGGGACACCTCGATGAAAAGTTTGGTCCAACTCCTTTTAGCAAATGTCTGGCAAACCATGCGATCCACCTGCGTTCCGCTTATGCGATGGCGGCAATCGGCTGAAGCCAGTAACCCTATTCGTATTTTGGTGGCTGAAGACCTTGCTATCAATCAACTGATCGCTGTGCGGATGCTGGAGAGGCTCGGCTATCACGTGGCCTTAGCTGCCAATGGACAAGAAGTGCTCGAGAAATTGAAACTGGAACGCTTTGATCTCATTTTGATGGACTGTCAAATGCCGCAGATGGATGGCTACGAAGCGAGTCGCGCCATCCGATCGTCGGCTTCTCCTGAATGGTCAAAGATTCCCATCGTGGCATTTACTGCTAACACCAATCCAGGGGATCGCGAACGCTGTCTCAACTCTGGTATGAATGATTATGTGACGAAGCCGGTCGCTGTAGAAGATCTCGCCCGCGTTCTCAATCGTTGGGTCCCTATCAAAAGTCAGCGGTCGCCGCGCTCAGCAGCTTCCTGAATCCGTTTGCCTCCACCCGGCTGCGACCAAAATCCTTTTGCACTGCTTTCGCCTTGGCGCAAGAGAGCGTAGACGCCTGGATCGACGCAAGTTTCCAGTTGAGGTTGAGGTGCGCTGACCAGGGCATCGAGATTCAGCTGAGGGAAGAGCTCTCGTTCACGATTGTAAGCGTCGACCAGCAAAGGTTCGAGAATCAAGGCGTCTTCGGCGTTGTAGGTTTGAAGACTAGCGAGAGCTTCGTGATGACCTCCACGATACATCCCCCAGAGCCGGACCGCATCGAAACCATTGATGTCCATGGCCGTACGTTGAGGCAGATAGCTCAGTTGCTTTTGTATCGCTTTGAGACCACCCTTATAGCCCTGGCGTCGCAGCCAAGGACAGAGATCGATGTGGGCCTTCCGAAAATCAAGACCCCATTCCGAGGCCAAAAAAGGAATATCGTAGGTAGCACCGCTGTAGGTACAGAGCATGGGCGATTGCTCGAGAATAAAGGCCAGCAGATCGCGCTTGGGTTGAGGAAGGTGCTCCTGAAGCAGTTCTCCGCGAAAGTAAAAAGCTATCGTTGTCGAATAGGCGAGAGGCGGCAAACCCCCGCCCGATGCTTCGATGTCAAAGTAAGCGATCTCAGGAAAACAGCCGGGAATAAGACGCCAGCGGTCTTGGCCGGAAAAAGCGCGATCGAAATAATAGAGGTCGCCCGTCTCCCAAGCTTTGAAGCTTTCCTCGAGTGAGAGAAGGACCGATTCGAGGCGCTTGCCTCGGAAATGTCCGGGTGCAGCAGCCAGCAATTGATCCCAGTCTTGGATGCCCTGCTTCCAAAGGTGTCTTTCGCTGCGAGGGCCAACGCCTTTTAAATGGATAAAACTGCGCCGCAGCAGCGAGTGGCCAGCCAAAGAGAGGGGTAACATAATGGATCCTTGCGCCAGAGAAGTCAGAGGCTCCTGGGATTAATCGCTATGCGACAAGATAGCTAGGTCGAGACATATTGTCTAGGGGATAATAAGCGGGAAAGAGGCATGAAAAAGGGAGCTCGGAAGCTCCCTGGGATGGTTTAAAGACAGGTTCCTGCAGGAAGTTTCAGATCGATGCCGGAGTCTTTCTGAGCCCAGCAGATGTTGGCCTTCATCTGACCCCAGATGCCGCCGGTACCGCAAGCGCCGCCTCGGGAAACGACGCCGTAAACGCGCCATTCGCCGTTCGGAAGTTTGCCGTAAGCAGGGCCGCCGCTGTCGCCTTGGCAAGAATCTTTGCCGTCACCGCCGATGGCTACTTCGTTGTCTGTTACCTTGGTGATGACCGCATCAGTCTCGTACTTAACGCCGAAACCACCGTCACCGCGAT
Source organism: Oligoflexaceae bacterium (assembly GCA_947474445.1). Classification (GTDB taxonomy): domain Bacteria; phylum Bdellovibrionota_B; class Oligoflexia; order Oligoflexales; family Oligoflexaceae; genus Oligoflexus. The sequence goes on along the minus strand of CANJJY010000034.1, from coordinate 2,662 downwards.
TTCCAAAACCTACGATGTGCGAGGTCTGACCATTGCGGATGAGCTTTGCGCTTTCATCGGCATCGACGAGGATAGGGATATAAGCTTTAGCTGGTAGATCCAAGGGCTTATCGAGAACGAGATAGGCCATGTCGTTGCCGTTGCCTGTATATTTTGGAGAGTAATTGCGCTTTACCACTTTATATTGAGGCCGGACAGAGCCGCCTTCTACACCGTCGCCGACGTAAACGCCCATTTCAGTCAGACTGCCCATGTTTTGAACGCAGTGTGCAGCGGTGATCACGAGGCGGGGATTAACCGCTGTGCCTGAACAGATCATGCTGTCATGAAGAGTGATCGCTACAGCTCCGGCCCATTCGCCCACTTTAGTTTTGGCTCCACCGTAAATAAGAGGTTGGCTGTTTTGGTCACTGGCACCTCCACAGGCGCTCACGATAAGACCCACTAAGCTGCAATTGAAAGCCTGGCCGATACGTTGGATCCAAATGTTTTGTGCCATGTTACTACCCACCTCGTATTGTAAAAGCGATCTTCTATTGACTGTCTAGCCAGTTTGCAAAATCTCCTCCACTCAAAATAAATGAATTGACAGAGAAAATGCTGAGAAGGTTCGCCTCGAGGCAGGCAGGAAAGAGTGCGGGAAAAACCCCGCAACCCTTGGGTGGTAAGGCTAAGGGAGGTACATCTCGTGCCGCAAAGCAGCTACATCGCTGCGTTCAAGATATTCTGCATAGCCCATGGGTTTGTCGATAATTCCGCCGGGCGTAAGCTCGATAATGCGAGTCGCTATCGATTCGATCGTCTCACGATCCTGTGAGAGCAGGAGCAAAGTACCTTTAAAGTTCTTCAAACCTTGGTTGAGGGCCGTAATAGACTCTAGATCAAGGTGGTTGGTGGGTTCATCGAGCAAGAGCACATTAGCCTGTTGCATCATCAAACGGGACAGGAGGCAACGAACTTTCTCACCACCTGAGAGTACGCCTGTGTCCTTAAAAACTTCTTGGCCGCTGAAGAGCATTTTGCCGAGAAATCCGCGCAGATATTCTTCCTCGGCATCGGAAGGTTTTTCCGCGTATTGCCTCAACCACTCGATCAAATTCAAATTCTTCTTGAAGTAGCTTTCGTGGTCTTTGGGAAAGTATCCGCGTTTGGTCGTGACGCCCCAGCTATACTCACCTGCAGCTGCTGTCTGTTCGCCTGCGAGGATAGAAAAGAGGAGCGAGGCAGCCTGACTATCCTTGCCGACGAAGGCGACGCGTTCGCCTTTTTCGATGACGAAACTTAAATTCTTAAAGAAGGTTCGGGTCCCCAGTTCGCCCCGGAGATTTTTAACTTCGAGCAATTGCTTGCCCGCTTCGCGTTCCTGCTGAAAGACGATATGCGGATAGCGGCGCGAGGATGGCTTGATCTCATCGATGCTCAACTTATCGAGTAATTTCTTGCGGGAGGTGGCCTGGCTCGATTTAGAAGCGTTGGCCGAGAATCGTTCGACGAACGAGCGAAGTTCTTTGATCTTGTCTTCGGTTTTCTTGTTCTGATCTTGTTTTTGCTTGAGCGCTAACTGACTTGCTTCGTACCAGAAGGTATAGTTACCGGTATAGACGCTGATCTGGTTGAAATCCAAATCGGCTATATGGGTCGTCACCTTGTCAAGAAAATGCCTGTCGTGAGAGACGACGACGACTGTATTCTTGAACTCGCACAGGAATTCCTCGAGCCAGATGATGGAATCGATATCGAGGTTGTTCGTAGGCTCATCGAGAAGGAGGATGTCTGGATTGCCAAACAGCGCTTGCGCCAGCAGCACCCTCACTTTCTGTCCGGCTTCGAGATCTCGCATCTTGTGCTGATGCCATTCGGTGCGCACGCCGAGCGCTTCCAGCATGACCCCCGCCTGACTCTCCGCGTCCCAGCCGCCCATGTCGGCGAAGATACCCTCAAGCTCGGCGGCACGAAATCCGTCTTCATCTGAGAAATCTGTTTTTGCGTAGATTTCATCTTTTTCTATGATGGCATCATAAAGGATTTTATTACCCTTGAGGACGGTCTTGATAACTTCTAGATCTTCGAATTCAAAATGATTTTGCTTGAGTACGGCGACGCGCATACCAGGGGGGATAATCACTTCGCCCCGATCGGGTTTGAGTTCGCCCGAGAGGACTTTGAGAAAGGTCGACTTACCCGCGCCGTTGGCTCCGATGAGGCCATAGCAGTTGCCGGGAATAAACTTTACACTGACGTCTTGAAAGAGAAACCTTTGGCTGAAGGCCAGGCTCACCTTGTTCGTACTGATCATCGTTCTTATCCGTGTCGAAGGGGAATGGAAGCGGGACGCAGCGCACGGGCATCATCAGCATGCGGCTAGTGACGCGCTTAAGGCGTCGGGCAGTCCTCAAGTCCTTTGTGACTCGCACCATAGTATAAATGGCGGCTATAAACCACTATAAAGATCGCTCGAGCTCGGGTTTTTCTGCCGCCAAAGACGCAGCGCTCAGCTTGTTTTTAGCCTCGATCCAGCGAGAAAAATATTCGGTGCTGCGCAGCCCCTGTTGCCAGAGCATAGCGCCGGTGAAATTGGCGAGTCGCGCCTCTTCTCTTTGACCGAGAAGGCGCTGCATGTGCGTCATTAAATTAAGGGTGGTTGCTTCCGCGCTGTAGAGCT
>CANJJY010000033.1 GCA_947474445.1 Oligoflexaceae bacterium | reverse complement strand
GTGTGCGGATACCTGAATTCTCAATATATTCGGAATGTTAGTGATTTAAATTCAAATCTCAGGCTGTCGCAGATCTGATGAGCCGAGAATTTCAGCGACTTACACATTTATGAGCAAGAGGGTAAGCCTTGTCAAAATTCTGGTCACAGTCCAGGAATTACTCCCTGGTATGGGGATAAAAGCGAATGATTTCCTCGCATTTTGAGTGGTCTGTGCCTTGCAACGTAAGGCTTGTGGACTGTTCTTTCGGATGCGGAGTTGCTCATGTTTCCTCGTGCTGCCTGTATGATGTTCCTGCGCGTAATGGTATTGACCTTAGTCTTTGTATCGACAGGAGCCGTGTTTCTAGCGCGGCAAGAACTCGAGCATCGCGAACACTTCGCTCGCGGACTGCGCGCTGTGAATGTGACTCCACCGGCGAGTCAGCCACCGATGACTCAAGAGAGTATCGACTTAGCTCTCAAAATGTTTGCCATAGAAATTCCTGATACAGCTCAATCGCCTCATATCGATATGAACCTGGAAGATCGCGGTCTCACCACTCTGAATGGTTGGGGCAGTCGCCTGGAAGTGACCGTTGGTCCTGCCGCTTTCACGAGCTGGGCCCTTCTCGGTTCGACTCTCGCGCATGAACTGGAAGTTCACTGCCGGCAAAACTTTTTTATGATTCGGATGAAAGATATGCTGGGACTCGGTGGAACCGAGCAGGCAGAGCGCGAAGCCTACATGCACGAGCTCGCTAACTCGGATCGTTTCCATCTGAAGACAGCTGACCAAGTCAACATCAAGGCCACGATGGATTTCTACTATCCAGAGCCAGCTCGCCGCGCAAACGAAGACGCTCTCTCAGCTCGCTAATGCCCTAATAGCGAGGAGTTTTAGGATCGACGTCGAGAGACCAGGCGTCGAGGCCGCCCCTCAAAGAATGGACGCGGGGGAGACCCGCTTCACGAAGATAGAGCGCCGCCGATAGAGAGCGAATGCCGTGATGGCAAATCGTGACCACCGTGAGTTCCTTGAGACCTTCGAAGATCTGAGCCAAGTCGGTCCGGGCCATCAAATGCGAACCAGCAATGTGAGCGAGAGTGAATTCCCAAGGCTCACGCACGTCCAGCAAATAAATTCTGTCGTTTTTAATTTTCAAAAGATTTGCGAGCTCCTCGCCTTCGATCTCTATCCCATCCGACATGACTTCGATTTCTTTTAATCTCTGCATTACACCCTCGATAGGAAGACGAGCTTTATTGGCGAGACCTTCTATGGTCCAATGGCCGACGGCTTCAGTTATTTTTCCTGATTGCCAGCAAAGTACGGCAAAGGCTTCTTCAATGACCATGGGCAAGTAGGGAATCTTAAGGCTTGCCAGCTGGCTGTCTTTGGAAAGTTTCAATTTGGCACGTAACCTCGCTTGTATTCGAGATAATACTGAACGGATCGCTCGAGATCCGCGATTTCTTTGTCGGTGAGGGGCCGCACTTCGCGCGCTGGATTGCCTCTGATCAGAGTGCCGGGATTGAAGGTTTTGCCGGGGGGAACAAGGGAGCCAGCTGCAACCAGACACCTTTCCGGTATCGTGACGTCATCCATAACAATGGCACCCATGCCGATAAGGCAAAGATTGGAGATACGACAGCCATGAAGCACAGCGCTGTGACCAATCGTCACGTCGTCGCCGATGAAGGTAGGAAAATAGGTATTGGTCACATGAATGACGGTACCGTCTTGAATATTGGTGCGGCTGCCGATGCGGATGTAGTTGCAGTCTCCCCGGATCACGGTATTGAACCAGATGCTGCTGTCTTCGCCGATCTCGGTATCGCCGATGATCTGAGCGCCGGACGCAACAAACACACCTTTGCCCAGCAAAGGCATTTTACCTTTGTAAGGCAGTATTGCAGAGCCGGGCATCTGGTACATAATCGCGAAATCTCCTGGTACTGCTACGTTATTTGGCCAGAAAAAATCCGAGCCAATCTCTCCACCCGCCTCGAATATCCCATTTTGAGATAAGCTCTTGTTCTAATCCCTGCCCGTAGCAAACACAAGATCAAATGTTCTCTCGGACCCGCCCTAATTTTTGGACGATATCCAGAGGAGTCAGACCGTTGTATCCGTACTCTTTTGCAGCCAGTTGCGCGGCGGCTGCCACTCGATTCTGAGCGAGATGCCCCACTTCTGCCGCGGAAACTCCAGCCGCAAGAAGAGCTAAAGCTGTGCCCGCAAGAACATCGCCGCTGCCCGCTTTGGCGAGGCGGTTGTCGCCCTGACTTGTCAGGGTCAATCGCTGCTGGCCCCCGAGCCTACTGAGGGTGAAAGGGTGAGATGCTTTGTAAAACACCGTTATCCCGGCCGCTTCACAAAATTCCCAGGCTGGCGCAAGGCCCGAAAGCGTGTCGAGCGGCTGGTGTTTGGAATGGAGAGCAAGCCATTCCCCAGGGTGCGGTGTGAGGAGGGTTCGGGTCGGTTCGAAGCGAAGACCTTGGAGCAAGGGAGCGAGGCCACGCAAAGCACCAGCATCAAAGATTAGGCCGAGACCTTGCTCACGATTGCACGCGGCCAGAAAGCGCAAGGTAGTTTCATTGAGAGGGTTGTCCATCGTCCCGGGCCCAATGAGCAGGGCCTTGACGCGTCTCTGCGTGATAAAGGGGCTCAAGGTTTGCGGGTTGATGGAACTCCAGTTTTCATAGGTAAGAAAGCTCGGGCGGGCCGGCTGATCTAGCGGCGATAGAGCCGCCACGCTCACCCATCCGCAGCCTGTGCGCATGGCCGCTTCGCCGGCGAGGTAACAGGCACCTACTTTACCGGCGCTTCCGCCTATCACGAGGACATGTCCGCGCGTATATTTGTGGGCGTCAGGACCTAGATGACTCCATACGCCACTGCCGCGATCGTCGCTTTCCCAAAGTTCCGGACCTTTCTTTAAAACCTGGGCGATCACCTCAGGGTCAAAGGCTAAAGGGATGCAGGTAATCTCACCTGAAGCGAAGGCGGCCGGCGCAAGCCTATGAGCAGGTTTCAACGCTCCGAAAGTCACCGTATGAGTCGCCTCGAGCGGCGCCTCGCAGCTGGCCCAGCGATCGGCGGGCTGCCCAGAAGGGAGGTCGATGGCGAGCACAGTCTCCGCTTTGATCTGTGCAGCTGCGACGAGAGCATCGCGTAGGAGGCCGGGACGCAAAGGTTCGCGCAAGCCGAGGCCGCAGATGCCATCGATCAGAAACGTTGACCGGGGAAAAACGGTCATTGAACCGGGATACGCCGTCAGAGATAATCCGATCGATTCACAGCGTGCGCGCTGAACTTGCCTGAGGGGAGATTCCGCCTGGGGACAAACGCTCATGACTTCGACAGGAAAGCCCGCCTCGAAGAGGAGCCGACCAGCAACTAAGGCGTCTCCTCCGTTGTTACCGGGGCCAGCCAAGATAAGAATTTTTTGATAGGGGCGACGCAGAAGAACGACTTTTCGAAAGACGGCGCGACCGGCTTCTTCCATCAGATCCTGGGCGACGTTGGCATGTTTGAGACAGCTGAGGCGATCGATCTCTTGTGCTTGGCCATTGCTCCAAAGTTGAGACAACATCGGTACTCTGCTCTTCTCAAGCGACGATGCCGCCTGCTTTTTCGATGACCTTAATGATCTTGGCGGTCACTTCACCTTTGAGGGGGCGATGGGCGAGAGCGATCTTTTCTTTGGAGAGAGTAAAATGACTGCCGCTTACATTTTGACTGTATTGGAAATGCAAGGTCGAGGTCCCGAGTTTGGAAATGGTCACGATCATTTCTGATCCAGCCAGGCTGAAATTCACCATTTTACTCAGTTCTCGTCCACCCATTGCTTCCTTGAGTTTAGAGAGAACTACTTCGGGATCTTTATCTTGGAATTGTATGTTCATGCGACGAAAATCCTTAACACCATTCACTCACATGCGCTTCGCGACAAAAGTCGTGAAGCAACTGCTTGACGATCATGTCTTCAGTCATAATCGATTTTTCATCCATGATCCAGGAGATTCCACCGAAGGGATCGCAGTGCGCCTCGAGACTATGCAAACGCTCTGAGGTCTGCTGAAAGCCCTGAAGGCGAGCGAGACTGGCTTCCAAGCTGAGTTGATCTTGCGTCAATTGCAACTGGAGGCGGCCGACGACGAGGACAAAGCCGCTCATCTGCTCCTTGTCTTTAGCGTAAACGGGAAAGAGATGGATCTTCTTCTCTTGCCGCGAATGTTTGTTAAAGATAGTGAGCGCTTCCTTCATCTCGTGGAAAAGATGCACCACCGTACGTTGGAGATGGGTTCGGCTTAAATCGCGGGCCGCAGTCGGATTGGTGAGCTTCCAGTGCCCCGATTCCAGATGCGATTGAGCGAGAATTTTGACCCATTGCTTATCCATCGTCGATTCCTTTCACATGGTCAGAAGCTGACGCCTAAGGTGCTGTACACAGAGAAGTGGCTGATTCCCTGTATGTAGGTCGGACGAAATGCCTCGTCGTAAACGGCCTTATTAGGATTGAGATCGGCATATTGCAAACTTGCGTTTTGAGCCTGGAGGCCCAACTTGAGAAAACTAAAAAGGGCAAGTTCGGCGCGCGCAGAGAAACCTTGGATCGTCTCCGCATACGAAAGCTGCTGCTTTGGTTCGACGTCGATGGTTTTGATATTGCGGCTCGTCTCGTAAAAAGTTCCGAAGAAGAGCGAAAAATTATTGTCCATCTGAAAGCCAAGTTCCACCAGGCCTCGGACCAACCAATCGCGACCGTCGGTTTTTGCATTCGGGTAATTATATTGAGAGGATTCGAGCTGCATGCCGATCAAAAAATGAGCGGGGAGATCGATCTGGACCCGCCCACTTTCGCGGGTATTCGAATACTGCAGATCGCCATCGAGATAGGGGGCAAAAGCGGAAAGGTTGATGGAACCTTCGAGCCAGTTGTTGTGGAGGGCCATAAAGAGGCTAAGCCAGGGACTATACACGGAGGCATCCGCGATCATTTCCACGGAATGCACAAAAGCGCCGAGCATTAAGCCGCCTGTACCGATGCTTCCCAAAGGCCATTCTATGCCGCCGAAAGCTTCCGAATAGATCATCGATTGCGGTGATTCCTTGGCCGTCAGCGCCAGCCTCTGCTCGGTGCGGGCATCGCCGAGGAGAGGCCGTTCGCCGCTCGCTCCCTCGAGAGCCATGATAGAGGCGTGAGCCTGCAAGAGATAATGGGCGGACCGCTCTGATGATGCTTCGCTGAACCCCAAACTCAGACGTAGTTCCCCTGATTTGATGGTGTGATCCGTCACGTGATTGTCGGCAGTTTCGTGTTCCTGCAAGGTGTAGCGCGGCGTCAGGCTGAGGCTGCGGATCGGACGGAAGGAGCGATAGCTCCGGTCTTTGTTAGCTTCTTCCATGACCGGAGGCGGCAGGGAAGTCGATGGCTGGGGGCCCACTCCAGGTGTCAGGGAAGGCGAGGGGGGCGGGGTTGGGGTAGTATCGACCGGTGCCTGGGGATTTGGCTTTTGCTTCTGGACGAGGAGGCGCTCCGATTCCTTGAGGTACAGCTTGCGAGAACGAACGAGCTTGGATGGAAGCACGACAGCGTGTTCAAAGAGTTCGATCGCATTCTCATATTCGCCCTTTTTAAAAGCGGCGATGCCCCCATAGTAGCCGGCGAGATCGTAGAGGGGATGACCCTCTGGCACCGATCGGAAACCAGTGAGTGCCGCGGCTAAATCGTTTTCACGGAAGGCAGCCTGGGCCCCTTCGTAACGGACATCAGGGTCGAGCAATTCCGGATCGACGCCCTGCAGGAGTTTGTGAACATCGGCGAAACGATTGCGCTGGTAGAGGCAGCGGGCCAAGAGGATTTTTGCCGGTAGATTGTCGGCTTGCTTCTGCAGAACTTCGCCCAGGATGTCGATCGCCTCGTCAAATTTCTTATTGTCATAGAAGTCGGAGGCCATCTTCAGCTGCTTTTGCTGAGGGGCTGATATTTTGGCTGTGCGTCGGGACGAAGTTGCTGCGATCCCTTGATCGTTGAGACTCAGCAGTTCCATTCCGACATAAATGCCCGTAAGAATGAGGAATTTGAGCGGCGCTTTCATGGAGCCTCGAGGCGGAGGAGTTCGCTAAGGATATCTCCATCATTATAGCACCCACGAGAACCTCACTCGGCGCAGTGGGCATTAAGCCGCTGATATATATGCGTTCAATTAAAGTTCCTTGTGATTTCATACATATCTTGATTGACTCGTCAATTCCTATACAATAGAATTTTGACCTTCCCGATCCTTAGAGGAGTGGTGCATGGCACGCGTTTCCATCGAAGATTGCCTTGAGTATATTGAAAATCGCTTTGCCCTTGTGGCCATTGCTTCTCACCGGACTCGTCAGCTGATGGAAGGCAAGACGCCTCTCGTCAAAACGAAGAACAAAGAAGCCGTGACGGCTTTGCGCGAGATCGCCGAGGGTCTCGTTGTCGGTCATCAACCCGACGATAAAGCTCGGTCAGCTGCAGTCAATCTCACGCCTAAGCCGCATCTCGCGATTGAGCCGCAGATCTGAACGAAGTCTTGTATTTGATTGTTTGAATAAAGACCCATGCCTCAGCGCATGGGTTTTTTTATGGCATGACTGAGACGTCGGGGCCCAACACGAGTTGGCTCACAAAGCGATCGATCAGTTCATCGCGGGAAATATAGCGAGCATCGAACCAATAGAACTTGCGGCACTCTTCCCAGAGCTCGCGTCCAAAAACTTCGTCGATGGCATCTTTGAGTGTTTCACGGAAGTCGTAATAATCCCAGGCTTCAGCCTGTTCACGCTGCTTGTTGGCGATATAGTAGCGGCTGACTGAGTCGAAGCTTGAGCGGACATTGCAGTAGATGAAGTTACCGACGAACTTGGTCAGCTGAGCTTCATACTTCTTGATGTAACTACGTTTCTTTAAACTTCTGTATCGCGCTAGGTTAACAACTTGGCCCATGGCGGTATCCTTCGTCTCGACATTGGCAACATCCTCCGAGTTTCTCTTCCACTTATCGGCATTTTGTCGACTTTCCTTAACTCAATTAAATGACCTCATAGGCAGGAGTTGCCGGGGGGTGGTAGGAAAAAGTTAATCATGTCAGCTTCTTGAGTCTAGCTCAAAAAGCCATTATCTTAGGTATAAGTCCATCGGAGGCCGCATGGGGTTCAAGGTAGGAGATACCTATTTCAATCGCGACGGGCGCCCCGGGGTGGTGGTCGGCCGAGATTCTGCGTCCCAATCGCTCAACATCGAGCGCGAGGGAGAAGGCTTTGAGAAGACGCGAGCCTTTGGCTACATCAATGGTCTGAAAGAAGACGAACGACAAACTTTTCGCTCCATCCTAGAAACGATGCGCGAGAAGCCAGAAGCCGCCGAACGGGTCACCTGGCTCCAAGGGCAGATCGAAGAACTCAAGACTGACCCGCGACGGCACGTGCTCACGCGCTACCTGGAAAGTGAACTGGCTCACGTTATGAATACCGAGGGAATTTACCCTCGGACCTATAGAATCGATGAAACCAAAGCCTGAGAGGGAGATGTAACTCATGACTAACATTGGTGACTTGGTGCCGAAGGCGGGGATTTACACCAATCCAGGTGTGGTGACCGAGAAAAAAGAAGACGGAACTGTCGTTATCGACACAGAACCGATGACTCTCAATAAGTATCATCGGTACGCGAATACCACAGGATTGGACGAGAAGGAAAAAGACACCTTCAACGCGATTCTCGATGATATTTATAAAAAAGAGAACGACGTTGAGAAAATCAACGATATCCAGATGAGTATCGATAAATTAAAAGTCGATCCTCAAAATCAAAAGATCGTTCAGTACCTACGCAATCAGCAGGCCCACTTGATCCGCAAGGCCAAGGAACTGCCGCGGATGTATAACACGGATACCTCGAACCTTCGGGGTCACAAGGATACTTAAGGCCTTGCCTACGGCATCGGCCACAAACTCGTGCTTTGGCGTGGCCGTAGACTTAGCCTTAGCCATTGTGCGTGATCGTGATCATGCGCAAAAGACCTTTCCCTCTTCGTCTTACTAAGACCACGAAAAGGCTTTAAGGCAAGGGGGGCAGGCTAGGATCAGGATCACGCACAATGGCTAAGGCAAGGTCTAAGGCAAAGGCTACACTCTATCGACTGATGGCCGACGCCAAAGGCAAGGCCATACTTAAGCGCTAGCTTGAGGCCTTATCCTCAATCCGTCTTTCTTCGCTTTCTCTCACGCGCTTCCAGCGCGAATAAGGTGAGAGCTTCCCGTTTGGCTTCAGGTGCTAGAGCAGCGGCCTTCATGAAGGCCTGCTCGGCCTGAGCGTAATCTTTTTTCTTCATCCAATGTAAACCAATCGTTTTGAGCCACTCGACGGAAAAAGTCGTGGGCAAAACATCGGGCACCGCCGTCTCGGCGAGATGGTCGAGCAGCGCCGACTTTTGGGTGCCGGTATTGGTATTCCTTAAGTAAAGGTATTGGATGACCCAGGCCTGGTAACTCGGGTGCCAGGGCGGAACTTCGGTATCAGTCCCCGCCAGCAATCTAAGCCAGGGCCTCGCCTCGGCCCCTGGTTGCTCAAGGAGGAGGAGCCTCACCCACAGCTGCCGCTCGAGGCTATCGCCGACCTCAAAGGAACTCAGGAGTTTGAGATACCCCCGGAGTTCCTCGGCAGCTTTTTCGGATTCTTCGCGAGCTATCATCAGATCGATTTTCAAGAGAAACAGCTCGACGTCTTCCAAAGTTCGCGGCGGATCATGCCGCGCAGCCTCCACTCTTTGCAAGAGACTTTGGATCCCTTCGGGTTGACCCCAAATGCGAGCCGCTTCAGCGCGAAAGGCCGAGAGGATCACTTCGGGATCGCGATAGGCTGTCAGGGTCAGACGCCAATCCCAATAGTGAAGGTCAGAATCCCAACCAGAGGGCTGTCTCGCTGTGATCCAAGGATCTTCAGAGTTTTTGGTCAGGAGCGCTTTACTGTGGGGGCAGACGTCATCGAAGATGCCGGGGTAACGGTAGAGGGATTCGGCCTTGATCGAAGCCTTTTCGGGAGGATAGGTGGTGGCGAGAAAGGCTTTCCATTCGCCGAGTATCGCCTCAGCCTCGCTGCCAAAGACGGTCAGCCAGCTGTCCCCGGAATAGAGTTGCTTGACCTTGGTGATTCCATAGCGATCCAAGAGGAACTTGAGGATAGAACCCGCGACGGTATAGGCGCGGCGCCCTGATTCACTCCAAAAGAGCGGCGAAAATAGGGTCTCCGCATGGGGCAAGCGCCCGCTGTTCAAGAGACTGGCCGCCCCTTCGTGCAGGGAGATTTCCTCTTCTTCCGGTGCGAGAGCAACCGCAAGCCCCTCAGTAAAAGCTAAGTTGGGATGAAAGCCCAGGCCATGAAAAGCAAAGGACGAGGCCAAGGCGTGTACCAATTCATGGCGCAAGGTGCTGTGGGGCCAAGTCTCGAGGTTGATGTGGATCGAAGGTGTAACAACGTCGGTGATATCAGTACCATCGCCGCCAAACCAAAGCTTTTTCTCTTCGCGTGAGGGATAGACGAAAATATGGACATGCGTGTCGTATACCAAGAGCTTTTGACCCAAATCCCGCATATGAAAGGTGGCCGCCTCAAAGATTTCATCGAGGCGGGCATTGAGTATCTTTGATTTAAAATCTCGATAGTGAAGGGTGAATCGTTCGCCTTCTCTTTGCTCGGGCATCTCTTCCATCAGAGCTTTGATGCCCTGCTTCTGACTTGCCGCTTGCCCTGCCTGCAAAGACGCATAGCAGGCTAGAGCCAGCAGAGGGAGAAAGGCGAAACGAAAGGGACGGCGCCTGGGGAGCAGCCATATTAAGCCAGCGAGGCCCAGCAAGGCATGGCTGGCACGGGTATAGAGAATGCCAGCGTCGAGCGGGATCCAGTTGTCATAGATCGCGCCGTGAATAAAGCCAGCCAGGAGGTGGGTCACGCGCTTTTGGGGCTCCAGCCAGAGGTGCGAACCAAGATGCAAAAGCAGACCGATGAGGATGCAGAGCCAGAGGGAGAGAGCGCGGCGTCGCGACCATGACTCCCTGCGGAGCTTGAGTATGGTGAAAAAACTCAACCAAGACCAGAAGAGGTGAGGCACGATTTGTATGGCCCACCAGATCCAATAGTCTTTTTCGCTGCAGCGGCAGAGCTGGGTTTGAAAAGCGAGAGCTGCCGGCAAGAGCGACAAGGCCAAGCCTAAGGCCATCGCTGCGGCCTGACGACGATCGAAAAGAGGGCCTTTATCGATACGGGCGATGAGAGCACTCAAAGCATGCAAGATGAGCAGGAGATAAGCGCTGAGAGTCGCGTACTCATATTCAAAGTTGCGTGCGATAGGAATGAAAAGCGGAATCAAACTGGCGAGAAAAGGACAAAAGACGAGGAGAAGCGGTGGCGAAAGCAGCATGGACAAGCACCCCTTAGGGACCCGGCTCTACTCTTTACCGCCAAATCCTTTGGCGGCAATACCTTCACGACGAAAGCACCAGGGTTCAAATGCCGCTGAAAAACGACCACTGTCTCGTTCCTTGGCGGCACATCGAGAGCAACTGACCTCGATGTTTCTGAACGTTCCGAGCGAAGAGCTGGCGATCTGTGTTCGTCTTGAGGTGGATTTCACCTACAAGCTGATCAAAAATCTTATCACAGCTTTGAAGTAAATTCATGATGCGAGTGCTGAGGTGACATTCACCGGGGCTTATCTGCCTATTGCCGTTATTTTTGGTTTCTTCATAGTCGTGGAAAGCGTCGAGGAGGACTTCGTCACCGATGAGGGCGGCGACCAGCTTGAGCAATTCCACCTTGCGTTCGATGATCTTCGCCGTCTCGGTCTTGTAGACGCTCGCTCGATAGTAGGTGAGCTGTTGGAGTATATCCGACTTTTGCTCGCGACACAGTTCGATCAGCTCCATCAAGATATCGTGATGATCATAGCGTGACATGAACGCCTCCTCGGTATCGTGGACGAGCGCATGTGTGCGCCGCCTCCTTCCATTTTACCAGGGGGGAGGTGAGTGCTGTCAAATCCTTGGCCTATAAGGGTTTAGTCGAATTGCCATAGTTATGTTGAAAACCGTAATTCTATCTGACGATTGGCTCTGTCCCACTCGCTGCAAAGCGCGCGCATGAAAAGACGACGCCTTGACAAGACCTCGCCCCGTGTGGGCTCAGCGGCTCGTCAAGGAATGTGAGGTAAAAAACTGGGAAATCACCATTCAGTGCGAACGCTACCGTCAGGAGAACTCAAGGTGAAGATGACGCCTTGCTTCCCGCCGCCTGAAGGAGGTGGCAGATCGAAGAGCACGAGGAAGTCTTGACTCCAGGGATTGATGCTAGGGAAAAAGGGGCCCCAACGTTCTTTGGGACTGAGGCGCTGAATCGCGGTTGGGTTGAGCTTTTGCTTGCCTCCGCCATCGAGCGTCACGTTCCAAAGCTGTTTGTCAGCGAGGTCGGCCAGTTCGCGATTGGCGGCATAGAGACTCACGAAGAAGCCTGTCTTGTTGCCAGCCTCAGCGAGAGAAGCCTGCGATTCATGAAAAATATGCTCGTAGCGCTCGGCCATCGCCTGACGGAATTCAGGCGTCAGATGGGTGATCCCGACCTGAATCTTGCTTTCAAAGTTATGGATGACATCAACCGTACGGGAGACGTCGCTATAGATTTTAAAATAAGGGTGATCGTCCTGGGCTGCGAGCGGATAGCTGGCCTCGGGGTCTGGTGAAGTCAAGCAACCCGTCATTGACCAGCATAAGACCAATGCTCCCCATCGATTGAGCGAAGCGAAACTGGGATGTCTCTGTCTCTGCATATCTTTGACCTGCTTCCTGGCGGCAGCCACCTTAGATAGTGACTCGATTGCGGCCACCCGTTTTCGATTGGTACAACTTTTTGTCCGCCTCCTCAAGCAAAGAATCCGGAGTCGGCATCTTGGAGTTGAGTTGGGAGACACCCATCGAAAGGGTTTGTTTGATGGAGTGGCCTTGGATTTCGAACTTGTGCTGTTCAAAACTATTGCGGATGCGTTCGGCCAGCTCGTAGGCAGTTTTTGCATCGGTCGAGGGAAGCAGAATGACAAATTCCTCGCCACCGTAACGGCAAAAGATATCATCTTTGCGAATCGATGATTTGACCAGCGCCGCTGTATCGCGCAGGATTCCGTCACCTACGCTGTGGCCGTAGGTATCGTTGACCTTCTTAAAGAAGTCCAGATCGAAGTAGATCAAAGAGAGCGGGCGGCCATAGGCGCGCGAGAATTTAAATTCGGTCTCAAGGGCTTCGATCAGATATTTCTTATTGAAGGTATTCGTACCGACGTCGATCGTCGCCATGCGATAGATCTTGTCATGGAATACGTTCTCAATATTACCCTGGGCAAAGAACTTGAACACGATGTTGCCGAGGCGGATGATGTCGCCATCGCGCAAAACCTGTCGATTGCTTATTTTCTTGTCGTTGATGTAAGTCCCGTTGGAACTACCGAGGTCGGCGACGTAGACTTCATCCCCTTGCTGCAGGCACTGCGCATGGCTGCGGGATACGCTCTGTTCGTTGACCACGATGTTGACTGTCGGCGCACGTCCGACCACCATCTCTTTTTGGTCGAGAACATACCGCTTCCCCAGATTCGTTCCGCTGTACTGCACAAGGCATGCGGTCGACTTCTTCGGAGGATTGAAGATGCTTGAGCCGGGGTCGGCAATTATGGTCTTATCATCTGCCATAGTCGTTCGCGAGCTCGCAGCTGTTAGACGTAATGTTTGTATGGACCTTGCTTCGAGAATACCATTTTGTGGCGGACCCTGCAATGCGCCTCAGCAAAAGGCGACAAGGCGTTTCGCAGCCCTGGATGCAGGGTAAAAGACCTGGGGCCGCTGGCGCTAACATCAGAGTCGGGCTCCGGCGCAAAGAAATTCAAAAGGGAGCCCGCGAAAGGCGGTTCCTTCGCGGGCCACGCCCCTAGAAATCCAGCGTTTGCAGGTCAAGAGCAAGCTATTCATGTCAAAAAAGTAGTTGGCCCGCCAGAGGCTTTGGGATAAACAGAAGAAACCAGATAAAGTCGCCAGTTTCTGCGGCCCCTGTCGTGAAAGACGGTTCGGCCGGCGAGCAGAAACTCGCTGCATCTAGGGACAAAGTTGGAAGCCAGCCAAGCCCTCCCAGATGTTTGACCAATTTTTTGAACAAGGAAAAGCCACATGCGCGTGGTGATGGTGGGTACCGGTTACGTTGGTTTGGTAACGGCTGCATGCTTAGCGGAAGTAGGCCACGACGTGCGTTGCGTCGATCTCAATCCGAACAAGATAAAACTTCTCCAGGACGGTCGTTGCCCGATCTTTGAACCAGGTCTCGAAAACTTGATTCAGCGCAATATGCGGCACGAACGTCTGACTTTTACCACGGATCTGAAGCAGATTTTGCCCGGAGCCGAAATTGTGTTCATCGCCGTCGGCACCCCGGAAGGCGAAGACGGCTCGGCGGATCTCAGTTACGTCAAGGCCGTGGCCCAGTCTCTCGGGGAACAGATCGCGTCCGATATGGTCGTCGTGGTGAAATCGACCGTGCCTGTAGGAACCTGCGATACGGTTGAAAGTATCATTCAAGCCGAGCTGAAAAAGCGCAACGTGAAGCACCGCGTCATTGTTGCTTCTAATCCCGAATTTCTTAAAGAAGGCGACGCGCTGAAAGACTTCAGCAAACCCGATCGCATCGTGGTTGGCCTTAATGACATGATTGCGGAAGAGAGCTTTCGCGAACTGTACCGCCCTTTCATCCTCGACGATCAGGGCAAACTATTGATGATGGACAGGCGTTCTGCCGAGCTGACCAAATACGGAGCCAATGCGATGTTGGCGACCCGGATCAGCTTCATGAACGAGATGGCTTTGCTCTGCGAAAAGCTGGGAGCCAACGTCGATCGCGTCCGTCTGGGCATCGGCGCGGATTCTCGCATCGGCCGCAAATTTTTGTATCCAGGTCCCGGTTACGGTGGATCGTGCTTTCCTAAAGACGTGGCGGCTCTCCTCAAGACGAGCGATGCGACCGGCGTGGAGCTCAAAGTTCTTAAGGCGGTCACAGCTGCAAACCTCAACCAAAAGCAGCATGTCTTCAATAAAATCGCGGCTCATTTTGAGAATCTGAGCGGCAAGCGTTTCGCCGTTTGGGGACTGACTTTCAAGCCAGGGACCGACGATGTGCGGGAGACTCCTGCTCTGACCATCATTCAAAATCTCTTGGACGCCGGAGCTACAGTTGTGGCGCATGATCCTCAGGGCGGGCCTAACTTTGAACGCGACTTTGGCACGCATGCAAAACTCAGCTATGCCCCAGAGGCTTATGATGCTCTGCGGAAAGCCGACGCTTTGATTCTGGTAACAGAGTGGAGCGAGTACAAAAGGCCCAACTGGGAAAAAGTTGCAGGTTTAATGGCTCAAAAAGTTGTGTTTGATCTCAGGAATCAGTATGAATCATGGGATCTGCTCAGTCGGGGCTACCACTATGTCTGTGTGGGGCGCCCAGATTCCAACACGCTGCATCCCGAATTCTCCCTCTGAAAAATTCGTCCTTATGGGACGAGTTGGCTGAGCGAAAGCAGGGGCGGCTCGTCCGTGAGGATAAGGATGAATTCACGTCATAAAAGAGCGATGAAGCGTACTTTTTTGGTTTTCATCGCTTGCTCTTACCCCCTTTGGTTTTTCTACAAGTACTCGCGTGGCAACGTCGATCCGGAGCGCGATGGCTTTGGCGTCGTTCCGCAATTTACCCTAACCTACGCGAATCAAGCAGGTGGATTCACCCACTATCAGACGCAAAGAACGCTGACGGTTGTCGCCATCGTGCGCGACTCTTGCCCTCAAAACTGTCCTGAGACCGTCGCGTACCTGCGAGAATTTAAAACCTGGGCCGATGCCGAACTGCGCCTTCATGCGACCAAGATGTCTCAGCCCAAGCCGATTCGCTTCGTCATTCAAACGACGGGGCAGCTGGAAGGCTTGCCTCAGGATTGGGCGATAGTCGCCATGGAAAACGATGATCCCTACCTCGCTCCTACCAATCGCCAAAACGCGGCTGTACCGGCTATCGTGCTGATCGACGATAACGGCTTCTATCGCGCCTATCAGCCTCTCAAGGAGCCGACGACCGATTCGATCCTGCGCCGCGAATTGAGCCGGATGATTTCGCAACAATTTCTCTACCACTACGTCAGCGAACAAGCTTTGATGTGGGACAAGACCAAAGGGCCGCGCGCTGGCAAGTGATGCGGCCGCGACTGAAAAGTCGTCGATCCAGGCAATTCCTGCTAAAGTATGTCTCAAAACCGCAGGAGGCGCCCGCGTGGAAAATCGATACAATGTTGTAGTTATCGGAGCTGGTTCAGCCGGACTGATCAGTGCTTATATGAGCGCTGCTGTCAAAAGTCGCGTCGCTCTCATTGAAAAGCACAAGATGGGGGGCGACTGTCTCAATACCGGGTGCGTCCCTTCGAAAGCTCTGATTCGCACCGCGCGCTTTGTCCATGATATGCAAAGGCACCAGGAGCTCGGCATCGCCGAGGTGCAGTATAAACTGGATTTCGCTCAGGTCATGGATCGGGTCAGAGAAAAAATCACGGCGATCGAACCCCATGATAGCGTCGAGCGCTACAGTGCTCTCGGCGTCAATTGCATCAGCGGTCATGCGACGATAGAAGATCCCTGGACCGTGCGCGTCGGCGACCAGATTTTTAAGACTAAGAATATAGTTCTAGCTCTCGGAGCGTCGCCCTTCGTGCCGCCGCTCCCCGGTCTTGCAGCGATCAAACCATTGACCTCAGAAAACCTTTGGGACCTGCGCGTGCTGCCAAAGCGCCTCCTCGTACTGGGAGGAGGGCCGATCGGTTGCGAGCTAGCGCAGGCCTTTGCGCGCCTTGGATCCGAGGTCACTCAGATCGAAAAGGGGCCGCGCCTCTTACCGCGGGAAGATGAAGATATGGCCGCGCTGGTGATTGCCAAACTAGCAGCGGATGGAGTGAAGTTGCGGCCGTCTACCGAAGCTCTTTCGGTGATAGTGTCAGCGGCGGGCGAAAAACTTCTCGTCTGTCGCAACCGCGAGGGGCAGGAAGAGAAGTTACCCTTCGATGAGATCTTGGTCGCCGTGGGCCGTCAGGCCAATACTAAAAATGTCGATTGGTCAAAGCTCGGCATCGCATTGAACCCCAATCAAACCTTCAAGACAGATGCCTATCTCCGCACGACTCAAAAGCATATCTATGCGGCAGGCGATTGCGCGGGGCCTTATCAATTCACGCATGCCGCTGCGCATCAAGCCTGGTACTGCGCAATGAACGCAGCGTTCAGCCCCTTCGTTAAATTCAAAACAGACTATCGAGTTCTGCCTTGGTGCACGTTCACCGATCCGGAAATCGCTCAAGTCGGACTCAATGAGCAGGCCGCGCAGCAGCAGAATATTCCCTATGAAGTGACTCGATATGATTTCAGTGAACTCGACCGAGCTATCGTCGAGAATGAAGACTACGGGGCGATCAAGGTCTTGACCGTGCCGGGGAAGGATCAGATCCTCGGCGTCACAATCTGCTCGCATCTGGCTGGTGAGTTGATCGGTGAATTCGCGCTGGCCATGAAGCAGGGTCTCGGTCTCAAGAAAATCCTAGGCACGGTGCATGCCTATCCAAGCTTTATTGAGGCGAACAAGGCCATCGCGGGGGCTTGGACGCGACCGCGCGTGCCCATGTGGGCACTCAGTATTCTACAGCATTACCACAGCTGGCGCCGTTGAGTCGGCCAGTGGTGAAAGAGAAAGAGGAGTCTGCAACTTGAATATGTCCTTGCTCGCCTCGGGTGCGATTTCTTTGTTACTAGGATTACTCTGTCTGCGTTTCATGCTGCGGGGCAAGGGCCTCGAACAGGCAAAGGCTCTGGCCGAGCGCGAGTTAGAGTGGCTCAAGCAACAGCTCTCGGGCAGCGGGACCGAACTGCAGGATCTCAGGATCAGGGTTCAGACGGCCGAGGCGAAGGCGATTCAACTCGAGACGGAACTGCGGTTTCAGAAAGAAGAAAGCGAAGCGCGCCTGCACACCTACCGCGAGGCTGAAGAACGCTTGAGTCAGAGCTTTCAAGCCTTGTCTGGGGAAGCGCTGCGACGCAACGGCGAATCTTTTATCCAGCTCGCTCAGTCGGTCCTGCAAAAGCACGAGGTCCGCGCACAAGGCGACATGAATCTACGACAGCAAGCTGTGCAGCAACTCGTCGAACCTATCAGCCGCTCTCTCGAAAAAGTGCAAGAGCGCATCCAAGACATTGAAAAGCAGCGCGTCGGCGCCTATCAAGGACTCGAGCAACAGGTCAAGCTTCTGCTTGAAGCGCAAACCCATATCCAAGTCGAAGCCTCCAAATTGTCGATGGCTCTTCGTTCGCCGGTCGCGCGTGGCCGATGGGGCGAGTTGCAGTTAAAGCGGGTGGTAGAACTTGCGGGGATGCTGGCTTACTGCGATTTTTATGAGCAGGGAGGATTGCAGAGCGAGAAGGGTATGCAGAGGCCTGACATGATCGTGCGTCTGCCTGGGAAGCGCTCGATCGTCATCGATTCCAAGGTTCCCCTGCATGCCTATCTGGAGGCCATCGATTGCTATGATGAGGAGAAGCGACTGGCGTTACTCCAGCAACATGCTCAGGCCGTTCGTAAGCAAGTTCAGCTCCTCGGGCAAAAATCCTACTGGGAGCAGGTCGATGGATCGCCGGAGTTTGTCCTCCTTTTCTTGCCGGGAGAGGCATTTTTCAGTGCGGCTCTCCAAGCTGATCCGAGTTTGCTTGAAGTCGGCGTCGATCATCGCGTGCTGATCACGACGCCTATCTCGCTCATCGCGCTCCTCCGCACCTCAGCTTACGTCTGGCGCCAAGAAGATCTCGCCCGCAATGCGCAAGAAATCAGTCGCCTCGGCAAAGAACTCTACCAGAGGCTGGCTGACCTCAGCGGTCACGCCTCCGATATGGGCAAGCATATGAGTGGTGCGGTGAAAGCCTACAATCAAATGGTCGGGACGATTGAAAGTCGCGTCCTGGTCACGGCCCGTCGTTTCAATGATTTGAAAGCCGACGATCCCAAAAAAGAAATGAAGGAGCTCCTCCCCGTTGAGCACCAGCCCCGCCTCCTCTCCATGTCGGAGTTCGATATCTGAGGGAAGCTCAAGTTTTCTTCCAAATTTTCTTGCCGAATGCGCTCAAGATTTCTATGATCGCGCCGATAGTTAATAGTGAGATTCATTATCACTTGCTTGGCCGCGGGGCCTCAGGCGAGGCCAAGAGCGTCTTGATAAATGATTCTAAGAATTTATACCCATACCAGAATAGATAAGGGGTTCCGTATGTTATCGATGTGGTCAGCCGTTCAAAGAGGACTTTTGGGAGGGGTGTTTGCCCTCGGCTTCGTGTTCGGAGCCCAGCCGGCCCAAGCCTTCAATTATCACGAGCTCGAAGTCTATCCCTTTCAGACAGAAGCGCCGGGCACTTGGGAGTTTGAGAACTACACCCTCTTTAGTAATGGCATGCAGTCCGGGTTTG